>CAJWIB010000139.1 GCA_913041095.1 uncultured Rhodospirillaceae bacterium
GAGGCATTATGCTTAAATTAGATTCCACACGTTTGGGTTTGTTTGCAGTAAGTGCAACGTTTCTAGCATCGATTGCCAGCGCGCATGCAGTTGAACTGCGGATATTGAACAGTTGGAACGAGAAAGCTCCACTGACCAAACTCGTTTCAAATGGCTTTGTTGAAAAATTAAAAAATGCAAGCAACGGCAGGATCAAGATTGTTGTCAGCGGGCCGGAGGTTATTGCACCGTTTGAACAGTTACAACCCGTATCATCTGGGAGCTTTGATTTTCTGTTCACCCATGCGGCATATCATTTTGGTAGCAAGGGGCTTGGCGTTACGTTGGATTCGCTAAAAAGCAATCCCGAATTGCGGCGCAAAAGCGGCATTTGGGACATAGTCGACAAATATTATCAGAAACAAAATAATGTGAAACTGATCGGTGTTTTTCCGTTCGGCCAGTATCATTTTATCCTCAAGGAAGGTCTTTCCGCCAAAGGCGATTGGGCCGGGCGTAAAATCAGAGGAACCAAACCTTATCATTCCGCCATTAAAAGCCTGGGCGGCTCACCGGTTGTCCTCAAAGGTGGAGAAATATATTCTGCCTTGGAAAAAGGCGTCATTGATGGCGCCGCGTGGCCAAACAGTGGTGCCTTGAATTTTAAATGGTACGAAGTGGCAAAGGTCCGTGTTCGTCCTTCATTTGGCAGCAGCAGCCTGCTGATCCTTATGAATCTCGATAAGTTCAAATCTCTTAACAAAGCTGACCGGGACATTATTTTGGAAGTCGGTCGCAAACACGAACTCGCCGTAGATAGGGAATCAGCCCAGATATCGAAGGATGAAGACGTCCAACTTGATAAGCTCGGCATGACTATCGAGAAGCTTTCCCCAGCAAATTACAAGAAGGTAAGTTCATCTTTCAATGATACCTTGTGGATATTCGGCAAGGTATGCTGCGGCGAAATTTCTGAAAAAATCCGCAAAATTGCTTTAGAATCAGGGCTTCTTAAATAGCGGACTGATGGCCAATTAGTGGCAGTTGTTTCTTCCCAATAGGGGGCCGGGTGATGGCTTGGATATATCTACAACATGATCGTTTCACCTCACTCGGCGCCGCTATTTCGAAAATCGCTCTTCTTCTTATTGGTTTTGCTTACTGTTTCGAAGTAGTTGCCCGGTACTTTTTCAATTCGCCCACCAGTTGGGCGAATGAGAGTGTTTCATATTTTTTGTGTGCTATGATTTTTTTGATGATGCCCCAACTAGCCAAGGATAAGGGACATGTTGCTGTGACTATAATTCTGGATTCCGTCAGTCCAAGGAAACAGGTCTATTTTAGAGTTTTAGTCGCGTTAACGAGTTTTGTTTTTTGCCTTATCGCTGCTTGGTTTATGCTGGATGAAACGATCCGCCAGTTCGAGAAAGAGATTATGGTCATGGCGGTAAACCCCATTCCAAAGTGGTGGGTGTCCATGGTCCTTCCCTATGGGTTACTTGGCGCCGCATTTTATTTTTTGCGGCAATTTTTAGACGAATTTGGCTCACAGCAGTCACCAACCTAAGAATTCGGTAGTTGAGAAATGGAATGGTGGGTAATTCTCTCGGTTGGTTTGACGCTGTTGCTCGGCATGTTTCTGACGGGTTTGCCGATTTTTATTTCCTTCCTGATTATTAATATCATTGGCGTATTTATTCTCTTTGGGCAAAGCGGGTTCCCGATTCTCACCAATTCCATGTTCGATACCGCCAATACGGCTTCCTTGGCAACCATTCCTTTATTTATATTACTTGGCGAACTGCTTTTCCGTTCAGGGACCATTGATGCCTTGTTGAACACTGTAGATGTATTGGTTGGGCGAATTCGAGGACGGCAATATTTCGTTTCAATAGCTCTATCCACTCTATTCGGCGCGTTGTCAGGTGCCGCGATGGGCGTTGCGGCCATGCTCGGAAGATCACTCTTTCCAAGTATGATTAAACGCGGTTATGACGTGAAGCTTTCCATCGGCACGATGCTTGCCGGCGCCAGTCTGGCACCCATTATTCCACCCAGCATATTGGCTATTATCATCGGTACGTTGGCTGACGTGTCCATTGCCAAACTGTTGATGGCCGGCATTTTACCGGGACTGCTCCTATCCGGATTATTTATCATCTATGCGTTGCTCCGTATACACTTCAACCCGTCCCTAGCACCACCGCTGGATGACGAATCCAAAACTAAGCCAAATTGGAATGATAAGATCAGAGCCATCGCGCAATCGCTGCCGTTTGTAGTCATTATTTTTTCCATAATGGGTGTTATTTTTCTCGGTATAGCCACGCCTTCTGAAGCCGCTGCTACGGGCGTTCTCGGCGCCCTTCTCACTGCGGCAATATACAAAAAACTCAGTTGGAAGCTAACGTGGGAGGCTACCGGATCGGCTGCCGCCGTCGGTGCCATGGTTTTAGCTATCATGGCTAGTTCAAAAATGTTTAGTCAGATACTGGCCTTTACGGGGGCAACAAAATCACTGACCGTCGCCATTACCAGCCTGCCCGTTTCGGATACATCCATGCTATTGGTCATGCTATTGCTGCCATTCATCTTGTGCATGTTTATTGATCAGATCGCTTTGATGCTGGTAATTATCCCGATTTATGAACCGGTTATTGCATCCCTCGGGTTCGATCCAGTGTGGTTCTGGACCCTGTTTCTTATCAATATTACGGTGGGTGGCATTACGCCACCATTCGGCTACACAATGTTCGCTTTTATCGGCGCTGCGGAGGGAGTGACCATCAAAGATGTCTTCGCGGCTTCTTGGCCGTTCGTTGGACTATTTGTTCTTGGGACCGCAATTTTGATAATATACCCGGGCATTATTACTTATCTTTCTAGTCTTTTGTAGGCGAACTGTTGTTATATTATTTCTCAAAACAGCATTTCCACCTCTATCGCAAAGAGAGTGAATGGTGCTTCAATCACTGGCCAACGGCAAATATGTTGAAGGTTTTATTACGATGGGTAAAATTATGGATACTTCGAACTTATCTATATCAGTCCCCATATTAATTGAGAGAAAGAAGTATAGCCGGAGTAAATTAATCTAAAAAAAGCTTATCGTTCAGACAAGTAAGGAACTGGGAGGTGTTCAATAGATGATCCGCACGACCGAATATATCGATCTTGATCTTAAAGCCGAGCATTGGCATTGCAACCGGTGTGGACACGATCTTGGGTCTGCCCATGAATCATATAAAAAGGGGTGTCTCGTATATGAACGAAATCCCCAAGAGGTGCATCCACGTCTTATTGACCATGAAGAATTGAATTTTTCCTTTCATCCTGATTGGATTCGTTTAATCGAATTTTACTGCCCTGAATGCGGTGTCATGGTTGAGAACGAATACCTGCCTCTTGGCCATCCATTAACCTGGGATATTCAACTCGACTTGGAAAAACTAAAGGCAAAACACCAGAATGGAGTTGTGAAATGACGTTGCGAATAGGTGTCGATGTTGGCGGCACTTTTACAGATGTCTTTTTGTTTAAAGACGGCGACATCTACCGTGGCAAATCAGATACGACACATTATGATTTAAAAGTTGGCTTTATGAATGCCGCCAGAACGGCGACGGAACAGGCTGGCCTGCAGCTTGAAGATGCTGTTAAAACCACGGACGCTATCGTTTATTCGACCACAGTCGGAACCAACGCCTTAATCGAACGTCGTGGAACCAGGCTTGGCTTGATTACGACCAAGGGGTTTGAAGACGTCGTGCAGGTTGGCCGTTCGCGGAACTGGGCGGATGGCTTATCACATGATAAAAAGTATGACCGCGGCCGCGCAAGACGGCCCGAACCTATCATTCCCAAAAATCGGATTGTCGGCATCCAGGAACGAATTGATAGTCTAGGCAGGGTTGTTATTCCCATGCGTGATCGGGATGTTCTCGATAAAATTCAAATGTTGGTAGATCAAGGTGTGAGAGGTTTCGTTGTTTGCCTGCTTAATTCATTTGTAGATTCCAGCCATGAGCAACGCATTCACGAACTAATCCGAAAGCGCTATCCGGAATCCTATCTCGGCCATATGCCAGTCTATCTGTCCTCTGACATATCTCCAAAAAGTGGCGAATATCGTCGTTCCATGACAGTAATTCTTGATGCCTATTTACGAGAAATTTCTTCTGAGCACCTACTCCGCTTAACCGACGAACTACGCGATTTTGGCTACAAACAACCATTTTTTGTCGCTAAAAATACTGGTGGCCTTTCATCACTCTCCAGAAGCCAAGCATTGGAATTATTGGGCAGCAGCCCCGCTGCCTCGGTTGTTGGCGCGGAATTTTTAGCCAAGCAATTGGGCCTTTCAAATGTTGTTATCGGCGACATGGGCGGTACCAGTTTTGACGTTGGTTTGATTGTCGCTGACAGAGATCGGGTGTATGAAAGCGATCCCATTATTAATCGTTTCCGCGTGCAATTACCTTTTGTCGCCCATTGGTCAATTGGCGCCGGTGGCGGTTCCATGGCCCAAGTGGTTAATGGCGAATTAAAGGTTGGTCCGCAGAGTGTTGGGTCAAACCCCGGCCCTGCATGTTACGGTCGCGGCGGTGAATATCCTAGCGTCACCGATGCTAACGTCGTCCTGGGTTTTCTCAATCCCGACAACTTCCTTGGTGGCAGCATTCGGCTTGATGCCGGACGCGCCGAAAACGCCATTTTCAAACATGTAGCCGACCCCCTGGGTGTCTCTGTTTGGGAAGCGGCCTGGCAGATCAAGCTATTGATTGACGGTAAAATGGGGCAGGAAATGTACCGGATCTGCGCCCAGATTTCGGGTGAAGACCCCCGTTCCTTCACTGCCTTTAGTTTGGGCGGCGCAGGCCCGTTGCACGCAACAGGATTTGCCGATTTCGCGGACATCAAATCGATCGCAACATTCTCTTTTTCAAGCGTATTTGGTGCCTTTAGCACGCTGACCTTTGACATTCTCCAAAGTTATGAAAAGACGGTCTACATGACGGTGATGACGTCAGGAAACGCGGAATACCCGTTAGAATCGATCGATATATTTAATAAAACAGCGAAAGATCTTATTGCCCTTGCGGAACGCGACATGGCGGAAGAAGGGTTTGATCTAACGGCCATCGACCTTCAAATTGAAATCCATATGAGCTACGGCCAGCAACGCCAGACTGTAGAAATTCGTCCCACCAAAACACAACTCTCGAGCGCCAGCGATCTTAAGCAGCTTTGTGACGATTTCAACGATGAATATAGCCGCCGATATGGAGTCGGAGCAACCTATCCAGAAGCTGGTGTAGAGGTTGTTCTGATGAAGTTGAATGCTGTTGGACCGGTTGATGAGTTCAGGTTCAGGGACAACAGCGAGTCGCCGACCTTAGGCGATCCCTCGGCTGGAACCCGCCGCGCTTACTGGGGTCCCGAACATGGATTCATAGAAACGCCGATCTATCAATACGATCTGGTCGAGCGCTACAAAGAACTCGAAGGCCCGGCAATATGCGAAGCTTCTGACACTACGATTATCGTTTCACCGGGATGGGAATTTCATCGTGACGATAAAGACATTGGTTGGATTACAAAAAAATAGGCGGACAAGATGGGTAGATTATTTGACGACAATTTTTACCGGTTTGAGGATCTCATTTATGACACCGAAGCTTATGGTCCCCAGCCAGGTTGTGATCCAGAACTGATCACGCAAGGCCTTGCGCCGGTTACTGAAAAAGAGCGGATCGGCGCTGAAGGGTTGACGGATGTGGAAATTGATCTACTCGATCACAAACTGACATCAATTGCCGAAGAAGGCCGTGATGTTTATATGAACCTTTCGATTTCAGAGGGTATTATAACCGGTGATATGAATTGCGGTATTTTTACCGCCTCGGGCGACCCGTGCACCGTGGCCACGGGAATTTATTTTCACGTATTGCTTAACAATGCCCAGCTAAAGTACATCAACAAATATTACGCTGATGATCCGACAGTTGGACTGCGCGATGGCGATATATTTTTCTTCAACGATGAACTGGGCGGCGGCATCCATTCTTTCGATATGTTTACGGCCATGCCAGTCTTCTTTGAGGGAGAGCTTGTTGCCTGGGCGGAAGTCGGCGGTCATCAGGGCGAGAGTGGTTCCGTCAGTCCCGGTGGTTTTGTTCCGACAGCTACCTCCAGGTTTGAGGAAGGTCTGCACATACCGGTAATGAAAATCGGCGAGAATTTTCAGCTCCGCCAGGATGTTCTCGATTTTTTGTGCGCCTCCGTGCGCAATCCTTTTATTCTTGCCGCAGATCTGAAATCTCGTCTAGCGACTTGTAAGCGTATTCGGGATCGTATTATCAGGGAATGTGAACGCCGTGGCGCTCCATCACTAGTTGGAGGCATGCGTCAAATACTGATCCGATCCGAGGAACGGGCCCGCGCCCATTTGGTTAAGCTTAACGACGGCATCTACCGGCACGTTCTGTTCAATGATGATATGGGCACAGAGGAAGGACTTACGCGAATTCCGACGACTGTCTATAAGGAAGGCGACACTCTGACCATGGTTGTTCAGGGGGTATCGCCGGAAAACGGCAAAGGCCCAATGCATGCGACCTGGCATCTTATTCGCGGTTCCATGGGAGTTTATCTTTTCTCCTATTTTTTTCGCGGCTTACAGCCAAACGCCGGTCTTTTGCAGGCGGTCAAAGTCTTGGTGGAAGGGCCCTCAATAGCCAATTCAAGCGCCCATCTTGCACATGGTGAAGGCACCTCAATTGCCGCTTGTGTCGTTCAAAATCTTCACGTCATCGGCTCAAAGATTCTCTTTGATAGCCCTTACAAAGAAGCAGTACAGTCACCGCATTCGCGAAATATCAGTCTTTATATTTTCTCTGGTGAAAATGCCCGCGGCTATACCAGCATGAACTTTACCGGAACGGTTAACGCGTCCGGCCAGGGCGGCCGGGTTGACGGAGATGGCGAACATGCCGTTGGCTTTTACTGGGGTCCATTTACGGATTCTGGCGAAG
>CAJWIB010000140.1 GCA_913041095.1 uncultured Rhodospirillaceae bacterium
TGATGGTGTCGATGCGGCAGTTATTATTGACGGCAGAGCGCCGCATGCTCTGCTGATAGAGTTATTTACCGAACACGGTTCTGGCACATTAATTGAGGCGAGTTAAGCCGGCTAGTCTGCCGCCGGATCAAATTCCGCAAAAGCAATTCCTCCTTTGCTTTGGCGTTTGACGTTATACATTGCTTCATCGGCGCGATGGAGCAAACGTAAGGGCATTCCAACATTAATTGGCATTTTTTCCCAATAACGTTCAAAATTATCTGGGAATTTCTGTTAAAATTTACGATATTCTTGGTTATGTCCAAACATCCTTCAGACCTTCGCGATACTGAAACCTGGGTTTTCGATCTCGACAACACGCTCTACCATGTGTCAGTCAATTTGTTCGATCAGATCGACCGGCGCATGTGCAATTACGTCGCCGACTTTTTAGACATTCCGTCGGCCGAAGCCTATAAGGTGCAAAAAAGTTTTTTCCGGGAACATGGCACCACACTGCGCGGTATGATGAATTGTCATGATATGGACCCAGGTCCTTATCTCGA
Organism: uncultured Rhodospirillaceae bacterium; assembly: GCA_913041095.1. Lineage (GTDB taxonomy): Bacteria > Pseudomonadota > Alphaproteobacteria > Rhodospirillales > UBA2165 > TMED23. The sequence goes on from CAJWIB010000140.1 coordinate 546, forward strand.
CTATGTCCACGAAATCGATTTTTCACCCATTAAAATCGATGAGATTCTGGCCAAAGCACTGGCGGCATTACCCGGCCGTAAAATTGTCTTCACCAATGCGGCAACAAAATATGCTGGTCGTGTTCTAGAACACCTTGGTATCGCCCATCATATGGACGGCGTGTTTGATATTGCTGATGCGGGCTATATTCCAAAACCCGACCCAGTGGCTTACGCTCAAATCGTCGATAAATATGACATTGATCCGGCAGGCGCCGTGATGGTCGAAGATATCGTGCGAAATTTAATGCCCGCCGCAGAGCTTGGCATGAAAACCGTCTGGGTGCAAACTGGCCTGCCCTGGGCCCACAGTGAAGTTGATAAGGTTCAACCAGATTTCACCACTGATAACTTGTCGGCATGGCTGTCCGATGTTGCCGGGCATTGACATGCCCATTGACTTCTTTGCTCTTTGCCACCACATTCCGGACCTTCTTTAAGAATATTAAAAGGTATAATTGACGTGAGTAATCAGAATTTGCAAAGCACCATCGATGCCGCGTGGGACTCGCGCGATGGCATAAATACGGAAACGACCGGCGAGGTGCGTGAGGCGGTTGAAGCGGCGCTTGATCTGCTCGATTCGGGCCAAGAGCGTGTCGCCGAACCGATTGCCGGAAGCAATTCAGGCTGGCAAGTGAATCAATGGCTCAAAAAAGCCGTGCTCTTGTCGTTTAGCCTCAATGGCATGAAAACCATCACCAATAGCCCTGGTGATGGCAATTGGTGGGATAAAGTTCCGTCTAAATTCTCCGGCTGGACAGATGCGGAATTTTCCGCCGCCGGATTCCGGGCGGTGCCCATCTGCGTTGTCCGCCGTTCTGCCTATATAGCGCCGGGTGCGGTGTTAATGCCGTCTTTTGTTAATCTCGGCGCCTATGTTGATGAAGGCGCCATGATCGATACCTGGGCAACGGTTGGCTCGTGCGCTCAAATTGGGAAGAACTGCCATATTTCCGGCGGTGCTGGAATTGGTGGCGTGCTTGAACCGTTACAAGCTGATCCGGTTGTTATCGAAGATAATTGCTTTGTCGGTGCACGCTCGGAAGTTGCTGAAGGGGTGATTGTCGAAACCGGCGCCGTCCTGTCTATGGGTGTGTTCATTGGTGCTTCGACTAAAATTATCGACCGCGCAACTGGTGAACTACATCAAGGCCGGGTTCCGGCTTATTCGGTTGTCGTGCCGGGCTCGCTGCCGGGCAAGGATTTACCCGACGGCTCAGCCGGGCCAAGCCTTTATTGTGCAGTAATTGTTAAAACCGTCGACGAAGGTACGCGCGCCAAAACTTCCGTCAATGAGTTATTGAGAGACTAAATAACTGCTGTGGCAACGATAAATGCATTAGATTTAACCCGCGCCATGATTGCATGCCCGAGCGTTACGCCCGAGGATGGTGGCACCCAAAAAGTGCTACAAGACGCTTTGGCGGGTCTTGGTTTTACCTGTCACAACCAAACATTCTCCGATGACAATACACCGGATGTGAGTAATCTTTATGCACGGCTTGGCTCTACTTCACCAAATTTTTGTTTCGCCGGTCACACCGATGTAGTTCCGGTCGGTGATCTGGATAGTTGGGAGGATGATCCGTTTAGCGCCGAAGTTAAAGACGGCATGCTCTATGGCCGGGGTGCTGCCGACATGAAATCCGCCATCGCGTGTTTTGCTGAAGCTACGTCGCGGTTTCTTGAGAATCATGGTAGTGATTTCGGCGGTTCTATTTCATTCCTAATCACCGGTGACGAAGAAGGCCCAGCCATTAATGGCACTCGCAAATTGCTGGAGTGGGCCAAAGCCGAGGGAGAAGTGCTCGACGCCTGTTTGGTCGGCGAGCCAACTAATCTAACAGAGCTTGGGGAAATGATTAAGATCGGCCGCCGCGGCAGTCTCAACGGCACTCTCACGGTTCATGGCGTGCAGGGCCATACAGCCTATCCCCATTTGGGAGATAATCCGATTCACCGCTTGGTAAAAATGCTGAGTGTTTTAACCAATGAACCGATGGATGACGGTACTGATCATTTTCAGGCCTCCACTTTGCAAATATCCACGGTCGATGTTGGCAATCCAGCGAGCAATGTGATCCCGGCAAAAGCAATTGCTGTCTTTAACATCCGCTACAATGATCTCCATACTTCGGCGACGCTTGAAAGCTGGCTTAGAAAAAAACTTGATGCGGTGGGCGGTGAATACGATTTGAATATCTATGTATCTGGCGAAAGCTTTCTAACCCAGCCGGGACCGCTTAGTAAAATCATTGCCGGTGCGGTGCAGTCGGTCACCGGCAATGCACCTGAGCTCAGCACCACCGGTGGCACCTCTGATGCGCGCTTTATCAAGGATTACTGTCCGGTGGCTGAGTTTGGCCCGATCGGCCAGACCATGCATAAATCTAACGAATGTATTGCGGTGCAGGATTTGGCCGCGCTGACCGATATCTACACCGCGGTGCTGGAACGCTTTTTCGAGAAAAGCAGTTAAATTAAATGGCTCCTTTAAGTGAAATTATTAGATCACTTTACGGCGCATTACATTTAGCTCGCGGCGATACCAGCGGGATGGCTTTTTTTAACGCGACGGAGCAAGGCTTTTGGCGTTCTTTTACCGCCGCCCTCTTGATTGCACCGTTATTTGCTCTGCTATTGACTATCCGTTATCACGTTAATGAGGCAGGGGTTTCGCTTCTTCGATTTACCGCCATCGAGACAATTGCCTATGTTGTTAGCTGGGTTGCTTTCCCATTACTGCTGTATCACCTCACCGATATCCTTGGCACTGGCCATCGTTTCATCCGTTATATTGTCGCCTACAATTGGGCGTCGGTGTTACAGAATCTGCTTTATTTACCCTTTGCCCTGCTGGTTGAAGCACATCTGGTGCAAGGCGCGGGTTCAACATTTTTCGGTATTATATTGCTTGGGCTGGTCTTGCTTTATACTTGGTTTGTTACCCGCACGGCGCTTGAAGTCACCAATCTGTTAGCCGCCGGATTGGTTATGATAGATCTTGTGCTCAGCATATTTATTAATACCATCACCCAGGGGATGCTGCGCGTACAATAGAGGAAAGTTAAATGCCGGAATTACCTGATTGGCCAAATTCACTCGTCACTTACCGAGGTATTGTGCTACCTAAACATTGTGATCATTACGGCCATTTAAACGTGCGTTATTACGCCCATTTTTTTGACGATGGCGGTTTCCAGATGTGGGGCCATGCCGGCATCAAACTAAGTGACCTCACCAAAGATGGCATGGGGGCCGTCGTTGCTAACATCTCCATCGATTTTATTCACGAAATTACCGCGGGCCAGCCGATTGTCATTCGAGGTGCCTGGACCAAAATCGGCACTAAGAGCCTCGCTCATGAACAGCGTCTGTTCAACGCAGATACCGGCACCCATTGCGCCAGTCAAACGGCCGTTGAGGTATTTTTTGATATGCAAAAACGCCAATCCGCACCCATGCCTGAGGACATCCGCGAAAAAATTAGACCCCTGGTGTCCACTCCTGACGCATAGACAAAAAAACGGCGCCAGTAACTGACGCCGTTTTGCTTAGGAGTAGTATCGCTATTTTTCTTTTTCTTGCCTTTACCTTTTTTACCTTTGTTGGTCAGCGCTTTTAGAGTGGCCGAGGCACCTGACGTAATATTGCATTACTCTATAAGAAGCCAGTCTACTTCCTTACCAACTCCAAAAATAGGTACATTTTCTACGCTTTGTTCCATTCGGCAATAAATTTGGATAATTCGACGTCTTTTTAAAGGCGGCGCGAAGTTCTACTAGTCGGTCGGCCGGAACTGAGCCTGGGGTAAATATACCGAATGGCCGGGAATTAAATTTCGATAGCCATTTATAGGCTTCCCAAAGCGGGCCGCTTGGTGCTTTACCGCCGTGGCTCCAGTGACAAAATACTCAATCAAACGACCTTGTTTGGATTTGCTTAATTAGCTTTTTCTCATTGCCCCCATGATAACACCTAAATGGCGTTATCTGGATTAGTCCCTTCAATTTTTCTTATGCTGTGATCTTGGCTGAGCATAGTTTTGATACAATAGGCGTCCGATAATTAATCTATCAAAATATTGTCATAAACATACCAATCGACTGACCCCATAAAAAATGCAGTGGCAGCATAATCAATACCCCTAAAATCATATAACAAATCAACGTCTTAGTGACATCAGAAATCTTAAGATTACCAAGCGCTACGGCAACGACAACCGGCGGCGTTTGATAGAAAAATGGAAATACCCCCCATGCCGTCATCGACGCCATGATGACATTTAGCTCTGACCATCCGGTGGCCTGCGCCAGCGTCCCGGTCATCGCGACCATAATGGAAGGCTGTGCCGGCATGGTCGTAAACAATCCAACCACGATGCTAGTCAGCGAAATTGAGGCATAGTTCTGAAAATCCGCCCCTTTTTGGAATTCAAAAAATTGTATAAGAATTTCGGCAATGACCGCACCCAAACCAGCATGATTGGCAACTGCGCCAAGACCAATCACGCCAGCCAAAAATAACAATGGGCCGTAATTGATTTCACCACCCAAGACGTTCGGTGGCAGCATGCCAATCCGTGGCAACAGACATAATATAGCCGCACCTAAGGCGACCCAAGCCGGCGAAATACCGTGCAGACTGTCGGTAATCCAGAGCAGCAAAGCGATAGTCAGAAACAGAAGCAGACGTTTCTCGTCACCGGCCCAAGCCGCGATTTTCTCCTGGTGGCCGGGATGGCGCGGCGTATCTCTGAATAGCATTGCAATCAACGCCGGATAAACCACCAGCGCGAAAACACCCATCACCGGAAAATTCAGCAGAAAATAATCAGCATAGGTCAGTTGAATATTAAGCACACTATCCGCCGCGCCATATAGCGCCATATTCGGCACATTGGCCGGCAAGATATTAAACGCCGGCACCATCGTACCTAAGGATGCAGCCAGGATTAAACCGGTGCGACCTTTGCTTTTCTCACCAAATCCAAGCTCTTTTGCCAGTGCCACCATAATCGGCACCAACAACGCTACCCGTCCCGATGCCGAGGGTACGATCAGGGCCAGCGACGTTGCGACCCAAAAAACGCCATAGATCATGCCGATATAGATTTTTGGAAAATGGGTTAGCAGTGAGCGCACCAAACGGGTATCGAGACCGGTTTGCTTGACACCTAAGCCAAAAACGAGACCGCCAAATACCAGCCACATGGCACCGGCGTGAAAGCCGGAAAAAACCACTTTGGGTGGGGCCACTGCCAATACCACCGCGGTGAAAAGAAATATTAGCGAGCCAAAATAGGACGGCACAATGGCCGTCGCCCACATGCCGATCGCCAAAATTATCACCGCCCCGGCTTTCATCATAATCGGCTCGATACCTTGAGGCGGTGGCATCAGGAGCAAAACCAATGCCATGAAGGTGAATAGTCCAAAAATGATCGACGATGGGTTTCTAAGAAAATTAATGCTGACCCCCGTTTATTCCTGTAAGCCGTTGATGCCACGCTTTATGGTAAAGCAATATGTCAGAAAAAATAAAAATATCATCCGCAACAAGCTATTTATCGACTGTCGATTAATTTTTTAATACATCACTTCAGTGAAGTAGAGACCTTCGGGCGGAGCGGTAGGGCCACCTTTGTTGCGGTTGGCAGTTTCGAACGCCACTTTAAATTCCTCAACAGTCCAGCGGCCTTCACCGACATATTTTAATGAGCCGGCAAAGTTCCGCACCTGATGATAAAGAAACGAGCGAGCCCGGGCATGGATACGGATTTCCTCGCCTTCGCACTCAACTCGGATATCATCCAAAGTCTTTACTGGGCTGTCCGACTGACAATTGGCCGCCCGGAAGGTCGAAAAATCATGCTTACCTAATAGCAGTTGCGCTGCCTCATGCATCGCCCCAGCATCAAGTTTTACCGGCACCCACCAGGCCCGACCACTATCAATGGTTAACGGTGAACGGCGGGCAATGATGCGGTAAACATAGGCCCGTTGCCGGGCTGAAAAGCGGGCGTGGAATTTCTCATCAACCGCTTCAGCCAACAGTATGGAGATGGCGACATCTTTGAGATGGTGATTGAGCGCATCGCGTACTTTGTCAGCAGTGGTATGTTTCTCGACATCAAAATGGGCAACTTGTCCCAGGGCATGGACTCCTGTATCGGTGCGGCCGGCAGCAAAAACTGTCACATCCTCGCCGCAAAAATTCGCTATCGCTTCTTCCATGCATTGCTGCACGCCAAGGCCATTTTTTTGCCGCTGCCAGCCGACAAAGCCGCTGCCGTCATATTCAATGATAAGCTTATAACGCTGCATCAGAAGAGCCTGCTGCCAACGGGCAAATCAAAACCACGCAAAAAATCAAGCACCG
>CAJWIB010000141.1 GCA_913041095.1 uncultured Rhodospirillaceae bacterium
ATCTGTAAAGCGGCACGCTCGGCATCGCTAAACAGATTGCTAGTTTCGACCGAAAAAATTGCCACCGCTTTTGAATACGAAACTAGCAATCTGTTTAGCGATGCCGAGCGTGCCGCTTTACGCGTGGCCCAAGCTGCCGCACATGTTCCAAACGCTGTAACCGACGAAGATTTTGAGGAGTTACACAAACATTTTTCAGACCGTCAAATTGTCGAAATAGTCTCAGTCATCGGTGTCTATGGTTTCCTTAATCGCTGGAATGACACCTTGGCGACAACCCTCGAACCTGAGCCACTGGAACTGGCCCAAGAAATTCTGGCACCTACGGGCTGGCAGGTCGGCAAGCATGCGAAAGAATAAATACCGGTATTGTGATCATCTTATAATTAAATAACAGTATTTTGAGAAAGCTGATGTGTTAGTAATTAATGTCAGCCTTTGACAAAATTTAAATTTTAATTACTTGAGGAGAGAAACTTTGGAAGGGCGTGTTTGTATTATTACTGGTTCGGGACAAGGTCTCGGCCGGGCATTCGCAAAAAGTTTTGCCGCCTTGGGTGCAGTTTCAATAATTGCCGAAATTAACGCGGACAACGCCAAGCGTGTTGCCGATGAAATTATAGAGTCCAGCGGCAAAGCGCTGGCGATCGAGACAGATGTTGCAAATTCGGACTCGGTGCAAGCCATGGTCGAACGCACACTCGCCGAATTTGGCCGGATAGATGTGCTGGTCAACAACGCCGCTCTCTTGCAATCGATCAGCCGGGTACCAGTCGATGAAATCTCAAATGAAGAATGGGACAACGTTCTCCAGGTCAATGTTACCGGTGCGTTTTATTGTGTGCGCGCTGTGGTTGGTACAATGCGTAAAGCTGGTTGGGGCCGCATCATCAATATGTCGTCGGATACTGTGCTGCTGCCTCCGCCGCTAACTTATGCTCACTATATAACCACCAAGGCGGCATTGGTTGGATTGACAAGAGAGCTGGCACGCGAGCTGGGTCCTGACGGAATTACGGTCAATGCAATCATGCCGGGATCGACCGAAACCGAAGTCGAACAAAGCGAAATAGTACGAAATAACCGAGCGAAGATTGTTGTCCCGCGGCAAAGTATTCCGCGTGTCGAGGTGGCCGAAGATGTCGTGGGAGCAGCAGTATTTCTGGCATCGGAAGAAGCTGGATTTATCACTGGCCAGTCGCTACCGGTAAATGGTGGTATCGCCTTTGTTTAAAGACTAACGTGAATTGTAATAATGGGAAATCAATATGCGCGTAGCGACTGATGTGGGGGGGACCTTTACCGATCTGGTCTATTATGACTATGACGAGGCGACCGGCCAAGTCGGTGAAATTAAAACCAGAAAAAGCGATACCACACCTCCTAATTTTGAAGAAGGCGTGATGAACACCATCGATCAGGCAGGTATCGCGCCCGCTCATTTTTTCTTCTTCGCCCATGGCACCACCGTAGTTATCAATGCGCTGACCGAACACAAAGGAAGCAAAACCGGGCTTATCACGACCAAAGGGTTTCGCGATGTATTGGAAATCCAGCGCGGCAACCGGCCCGATGTTTTTAATTTTTATTTCACCAAACCAACACCCTTCGTTCCCCGCCATCTGCGCCGCGAAATAACCGAGCGCAGCAATTTTAAAGGCGACATCGAAACGCCGCTGGCGCTGGATGAGCTGGCCGGGATCGTCGAGGATTTCCGGGCCGAAGGCGTCGAAGCGGTGGCCATTTGTTTTCTTCATTCCTATGCCAACCCGGCCAACGAAATAGCCGTGCTGGAAGAACTTAAACGCCTCAATCCGGAATTATCTGCCGTTGCCTCCCACCAGATCACCAGAGAATGGCGGGAATATGAGCGAACCTCGACGGCCGTTTTGTCGGCCTATATTCATCCTATTACCAATGCCTACCTGGATTCCCTCGAACGACGGCTGAATGAAGGCGGGTTTTCGGGCAATGGTTTCGTCATGCAATCCAGTGGCGGTATCGCTGGAATGGCGGCGGCTAGACGCAATCCCATTGCCATGGTCGAATCCGGTCCCGCCAGCGGCGTCCTCGGCGCCGTGGCGCTGGGCCAATTGATCGGCGAACCCAACATCATCGCCTTGGATATTGGCGGCACGACGGCAAAATGTTCGTTGGTCGAAAATGCGCAGGTTCGCCTAACCACTGATTACCGCATCGATTGGTCGCGGACCAATGCCGGCTATCCAATAAAAACACCGGTGGTCGATATTATAGAAATCGGCAATGGCGGCGGCAGCATTGCTTGGATCGACGAAGGTGGCAAACTTCACGTTGGTCCGGAAAGTGCCGGCGCTCTACCAGGTCCAGCGGCTTATGGGCGGGGCGGGACTGAACCCACCACCACCGACGCCCATTTTATCACCAGGCGCATCGACGAAGACTATTTCCTCGGCGGTGAAATCACGCCCGATATGGAGAATGTGCGCCAAGCCTTCGCCAGCCTGGCCAAGCGGTTGGAGGTAAGCATCGACGAAGCCGCCCGCGGCATTATCCGCATTGCCAACGCCAACATGGTCAACGCGCTTAAACTGGTGTCGGTAAACAAAGGCTATGATCCAAGGGATTTCACCCTGGTTGCCTATGGTGGTGGTGGCTCTATGCATGCAGCCGCCCTGGCCCGTGATCTTAATATGGCCAAGGTGGTGATCCCGGTGAACCCGGCGGTGTTTTCAGCCTGGGGAATGTTGATGACTGATTTGAGGCGGGACTATTTGCGCACCAATTTGATGCTGTTAGATGAAAGTGCCACTTCCGAAATAAGCAGTTTATTTGATTCAATAGAAAGCGATGCCAGGGACGACTTTCAGGCCGAAGACATCGAAGCCGATAGCTTGATCCTGCAACGCCAGGCAGATATGCGCTACATCGGTCAAGATCATGTGGTAAAGGTGGATTTCCCCGACGGCACGATCACCGAAGAAACCATCGGAGAAGCCGTTGAAAGATTCCACAGCACCCATGAAAAAGAGTTTACCTTCCGCATGGAGCATCCGGTTGAACTTGTTACGTTCCACCTGGTTGCGCTCGGCCGGGTGCCCAAGCCCGAATTGGCGAAAATTAGCTCAACCGGGCGTTCATTGAACGATACCGTAAGGGGCAATCGCCTAGTCGATTTTGATATGGATGGTATTCACGAGACACCCATCCACGAGCGGGCATTGTTGGAGCCGGGAATGGTGCTCCAAGGTCCTCTAATTATCGAAGAGCCGGCAACGACCATCCTTATTCCACCGGGAGCCTATGGCGAGGTCGATAATTACGGCAATATTCACATTCACTTGGAAAAACAGGATTAAGACCATGGATCCGTTCAACGGAGAGATCATCAAGAATTCATTCACCGCTTTGTCCGATGAGATGTTCGAGGCAATGCGGCGAACGTCCAAAAGCCCGATTATTTACGAGGTGTTGGATTTCGGCGTCGGCATCACCGATGCAAAAGGTGAATTGCTGGCCATGGGATCGGGTATTCCCTTTCTGCTGTCATCGCTGGAAACCCTGGTGAAGGGCGTCATCGAAAAGCACAGCCCGGCGGGCATTAATTCGGGCGATGTTTTTATTTCCAACGATCCCTACCACCAGGGCGCCGGCACTCACCTCAACGATTGCGGGCTGGTAATGCCGGTCTTTTTTGAAGGTGAGTTGGTTGCCTTCACTTCTGTCAACGCCCACTGGACCGATGTGGGTGGCATGCATCCCGGCTCAATGACGCCATCGGCGCGTGAATTGTTTCAAGAGGGATTCCAACTGCCCAATATACGGCTGTTCAGGGATGGTGAGCCAGTCCAGGATATGTTCGACCTGATCGAAGCCAATGTGCGCCTGCCCGATATGTCCATGCGTGATCTTTGGGCATCGATAGCCGCGCTACGGGTTGGCGAGCGGCGTTTACAGGAGGTGTTTGAACGTTACGGAAAGGGCGATGTACTGGACGCCATGAGTGATCTTTTGGACTATTCCGAACGCATGATGTTGCATGAACTTAAGTCCTTGCCAAAAGGTGTCTTTGAAGCCAAAGACCAGATCGACGAAGATGGTCAGGGCAACGGCCCATTTAAAATAAAAGTCAAAGTGACAATTACTGATGATCAGTTCTTAGTAGATTTTACCGGTAGTGCCGAGCAGGCCCAGGGACCCATAAATGTGAGCCCGCTTGCCTTAAGCTCAGCGGTGCGCTGTGTTTACCATGCAGTGACCAATCATTCGGTACCGGCCAATGCGGGTACTTTTCGACCGCTCGAATATATCTGTCCCGAAGGTACTGTTTTTTCAGCCAGACGCCCGGCTCCGGTATCTACCTATTATGAAGGTATGGCACATGCGGTGGAATTGGTATGGAAGGCTTTAGCACCGCATTTACCTGACCGGTTGACGGCGGGCCATATGGTTTCAACCTGCGTTACCATAATTTCCGGACTGCATCCTGACACCCATAATTTTTTCGTTTATGTCGAAACCTTGCCTGGCGGTTGGGGTGCTGGTCACGACAAGGACGGGGTCGATGGGACGGGCTGTGTGGCCAATGGCGAGACGTTCAATATCCCTGTCGAAGTCAAGGAAACTAAATTTGGCATTCGCGTCGAACGATATACTTTTAACGATGAGCAGGGCGGTGGCGGCACCTTCCGGGGCGGCAGGGGGATGATCCTGGATTATAAGATTACTTCTGACTTCGCCACCTTGACGACAGTTTTCGGACGCCATAAGACCCCACCCTGGGGATTGCTGGGAGGCCAGGACGGTACCTGTAATTACGCTAAAGTTATACATCCCGATGGCAGCGAAGAGACCTTCGGTCGTGCCGCCGGTATTAATCTTAGCAAAGGTGATGTTGTACGTCTCGTAACCGGTGCCGGCGGTGGTTACGGTGAGCCTGATAAACGGCCTTCGGATAAAGTCCTGGACGACATTAAAAACGGCTATTTAACATCTGACCAGGCAGCAAAGGAATATGGCGTCGAATTAGAGAGCCAGTAGTCAGGCGAAGTTGGTGTTTTAAATAACATCAAAATCGGGCAAAAGATTGGGGAATTTAGTAAACCTAAATTCCGCTCAGATTGGCACGGTCAAGAAAATATTCCCAAGCCCAATCCATCACAACATCCTTTGCTAAGATATGATCTTCCAAATTGGCAGCAACAAATACTATAATGTGATAATCTAATCACAAGAAACTAAAATTAGTGAGACGATGATGGCCAATTTAGATTCTTACACTGATCACGATATCCCCTCCGGTTCAGCCGCTACAAAAAAAATTATGGATTATGTGCCGCGCTTTTCGGGGGCTGAAAAAAAACGCCGCTGGGATGGTGTGCGTGAGAAGATGAAGACCGCCAATCTGGACGCGCTGGTGTTTCTCGGCAACGACACTTTCTTCGATATGGGGTTAGTCAATGTCCGCTACCTGACCCATATCGGCTCCAAGGCCGGAACCAACGCGCTGTTTTTTCTAGACGAAGACCCAATCGTTTGGAACGCGTTACCTCACCAGCAACGCCCGACCAACGTGCACCACCATACCCAGGACTGGACAAGCGACATCCGTCCGTTTCTCGGCCTCGGCGATATGATATCCGAATTGCAAAGCCGGGGTATCGATAAGGAACGGGTCGGTCTGATCGGTTTTTCGTCCTCTATCGTTACCACGCCGACCTTGTTGCACAAGGATATAGTTACTCTGGAGGAGGCGCTGCCCAACTTGGAATTTGTTCCTGCTGGGTCAATGATGGAGGAAATGCGCCTGATTAAAAGCGAAGAAGAACTTGCCGTTATGACTGAAGCCAGCCGTATTTCGCGCCTGGTCGTGGACAAATTTATTGACTATCCCAAAGCCACTATGACCGAGGCTGAATTATGGGCCGAAATGATCAAAACCATGATTGTCAATGGCGCCGAGCCTCAGGTGTTTTTCTTCATGGCCAGCGGTCCGGTGGAGCATGATGGAAAAGAGCTCTGGCATTTGTTGCATGGCGCCGAACAACCTGCGGTGCCGAGTATGCGGCCACTGGAGAAAGGTGATGTGATAACTGCCGAGTGGCATGTTCAGTATTCGGGCTATCTGGCGGCGACGGAATTTACCGTCTATTTGGGCGATAAAGCGCCGCAGGAATTGAAGGATATTCATAAAGTTAATGTGGAATGTTTAGAAGCCAGTCTCGAATCCATGAAACCGGGAAATACGCTACGCGAAGCCTGGGAGGCAATTCGGGCGCCGGCGGAAAAAGCCGGCTTGGACTATGTGGAGCTTGGCTTTCACGGCCATGGCATGGCGTCGCCGGAATTCCCCACTGTCATTTACCGGCCCGGATACGGCCCGCCATCACTGAACGGTAGCGGAATCGAAGATCTGGTGTTCGAGGAAGGTATGGTCTTTGGCAACAACATTGATCTATTCAATCCCAATTGGAAACCGGATGTTGGATGCATGTTCGGAGATATGGTGGTGGTGCGCGGCAATCGCGCCGAACGGCTCGTGGACATACCATTACGCCTTCCTGAAGTAGGGTGACGCTTGGAAAGCGTGTATGCGATATGGCTGAGCTAGATAATGTACGCCTCCACGACTTGCGCCACACGTTTGCATCCCACTTAGTGAGCCGTGGACTGTCACTGCCAATAGACGGCACCGGATACTCGCGACCGTACTTTAAAATTAACTGATTGAGATTTAGCTCGACCGTGTGGGCGCAGTGATTACAGATCGCCAAGAGGCGGCTGTTGTACTTTTGGGCATTGGCGAGAGAAGCTGGGCGAGAATACACAGGAATTATCCAACAAAAACTAAATCATACTGTGGTACCAAGTGTGGGACCACAACAAATATTAATAGAATAAAATTAATAATTACAATAGGTTATATAATATTAATGGCGGTGCTGTCAGACGAATGCGAACTCGTCTCAGTGTGGCATGA
>CAJWIB010000142.1 GCA_913041095.1 uncultured Rhodospirillaceae bacterium
TAATGTCATTCTAGACACCGTTGACCGGACAAATTTATGGCGGGCCCAAACCCCCCAAGCTTTTGAATTTAATAATATTTTAGCCGCTCATCAGGCATTTTCCAGTAAAAATTTAACTGATGATGCAGCGATTGCTGAGTCCGGTGGTATTGCCGTAGAAATTGTTCAAGGCAGTGAGGATAATTTTAAGATCACGACGGCCGAGGGTTTGGCCAGAGCTGAAAAACATCTTGGAGTTGCTGATGGTGGAGGTAAATATACGACACGTGTCGGCACTGGATTTGATGTTCATAAATTTACCGACGGCAGCGCTGTCATTTTGTGTAGCGTGAAGATACCGCACGATAAATCTCTAGCAGGTCATTCCGACGCTGATGTCGCCTTACATGCTTTGACCGATGCTTTATTGGGTGCTGCCGGTGCTGGTGACATCGGTTTGTTTTTTCCGCCGAGCGATCCACAATGGCAAGACGTTGCGTCTGAAATATTTTTAGCCAGGGCCGGTAAGGAAATTTCTGATCGTGGTGGCCGCATCCAAAACGTAGACCTGACTATAATTTGTGAAGTTCCAAAGATCGCCTCCCACCGCGATAAAATGGAAAAAAATATTGCCAGTATTCTTAATTTAACCGTTCAACAAGTTAACGTAAAAGGTACCACAACGGAGCAACTAGGCTTCACCGGCAGAGGCGAAGGTATTGCCGCCCAAGCCACCGCTTCGGTAGCTTTTGAGAGTTAATTTTTACTTTAAGTATCTTCTAATTATCTATGTAATAAATATTAAAAATCAATGTATTATAAAGTATTATTATCAATCCACTTTAAAAATTCTGGGTTACCTTTCTCGATATCTAAAACAACTACAGCCGGGCAATCATAACTGTGGAGAACGAGGATTTTTGCAATCACTTGATCAACCAATTCGGCTGTTGTTTTGAGGGTAAATATAGTCTCTCTGTCTTTATTTAATTTATCATCCCACCAAAAGATCGACGTTGCCGCACCTAAAATATTAGCGCATGCCGCGAGCCGTTCTTCGACCAACTGGGAAGCGATTGTTTCAGCTTCTGCCGTTGATCCCGCGGTCACATAGATCAATTTTGCCGTCATAATATCTGTTCCATTTTTAAGAGATTTGAAGTTTTGAACATTTTAATTTAAAATGCGAGATAATTCATTCGCTAACGTTCAACGGAGGGCAGGCTGTGGACGTACTGACGCAAGTTGAAAGTACTCATGCTGGCAAACCAACCGGCGCACAAATCAAATGGCTCGAGAAAGGTTTGGCTCAAGCAGGAGGAAAACTTCCATTGTTCGATGAAGATGGTCAGAAGATTAGTGTGCGGACCGTCAACAGTTGTCTGAAACAAGGTTGGGTTGAGCCTTGGTTTAACAATCCCATTAAGCCGGATTGGCTGGTTTGTAAGCTTACCGATTCCGGCCGTCAGATAATCACAAAATCTTAGAATAGTTGCGATAGCGCTATAAAAAACCACAAAAAATCCACTGCAGATCGATTCTGGATTTTGCAATTAATAATTTCAATTTATCAAGCGGAAATAATTCAGGCTAAATCCCGAAAAATTTTAATCTGTGGTAACTAATTCCATAGCGCTACTAATTATAAAATATTGGTTTCAAGAAAAATGGTCGGAGCGAGTGGATTCGAACCACCGACCCCCAAGCCCCCAGCTTGGTGCGCTAACCAGGCTGCGCCACGCTCCGACAAAATTTTTTACAATATACGATGTAGATATCTTAACAGCAATCGTTTGGTGATTGATAAAATTTAGGAGATTAGTTTTTTTATATCGTCGAGCTCGGTGAGCACAGCTTTTAATTCATTGGTTTTCTCAGCTGATAGAGAAGCTGTTTCCGTCTTCGTAATTTCTGCGCCCACTTCTTCAATCTTACCACCGGATTCCCTCAACAGTTTTTGCGCGCCTTTGATAGTGTAACCGTCATTGTAAAGAAGCCCGCGAATATGCCTCAACATAACCAGATCCTCCGGCCGGTAATAGCGCCGCCTGCCGTTTCGCTTCATCGGTTTTATTTGGGGAAATTTACTTTCCCAAAAACGCAGGACGTGCTGCGGCAGGTCGAGTTCGGTGGAAACTTCACTGATAGTGCGAAAGGCAGACGCGGATTTAACGTTGGGCCGCCGACTGGAATCTTCTCCAAACGGCTGTTGTTCCGTCGCCACGGCCATAATTATTCAAATTCACTTGAGCCAAATGTTGGCGGGCTGGGCTGGGCTACAGGCAAGCCGCTAATCTTGCTTTTTAATACTTGTGAAGGCCGGAAGACCAATACTTTACGCGGTAAAATAGGAACTTCTTCGCCCGTTTTGGGATTGCGGCCAATGCGTTGACCTTTGCTCCGGACTGAAAAACTGCCAAAGGAAGAAACCTTGACGGATTCGCCATTGGCTAAAGTATTCGATATTTTAGTGAGTACAGATTCCAGCAGGCTCGCCGATTCATTACGTGATAAACCAACTTCCTGGTATATAGCTTCGCTTAATTGAGATCGGGTAATTGTCACACCGGACATTGGCATCAATCCCTCTTTTGGTTGCGGATTTGAACACGAGTTTACGTCAGAAAGTTTTCTAAATCAATGGGATGGAGCCTTTTTTTAACACGCTTTTGACGGAAAAAGTACCATTAGTTGAAGTTTTACCAGCGAACGAGAGCTGCACCCCAGGTCAAGCCGCCCCCCATCGCTTCCATCAACAAAAGATCGCCGCGTTTGATCAGCCCCTCACGCACGCCATGATCCAGAGCGAGCGGTATCGAAGCCGCCGACGTATTGGCGTGGTCTCCAACGGTCAGGATAACCTTGTCCATCGACATTTTTAATTTTTTTACGGTGCTATCAATAATGCGTTTATTTGCCTGATGCGGCACCAGCCAATCAATATCGCTGTTGTGCAGATCATTAGCTTCGAGCGCTTCATTGACGACGGCAGCAAGATTGGTAACGGCGTGACGAAACACTTCTTTGCCGACCATGGTGATATAGCCCGACGACTGTGTCGTTGACGGGCCGCCATCGCAATAGAGCAATTCCTCAAGATTGCCATCCGAGTGAATATGGGTAGAAAGTATGCCGGCTTTGTCAGTGGATTGTTCTTCAACTTCCACCGCTTTAACAACGACCGCCCCTGCCCCATCGCCAAACAGTACGCAAGTTGTCCGGTCCTGCCAATTTATTAGCCGCGATAGCGTGTCGGCACCGACGACAAGTGCCGTTTTCGCCTGACCCGTTTGGATCATGCTATCGACGATCGATAGTGCATAAATAAAGCCTGAACAGACAGCCTGCACATCAAATGCTGCGCCTGAGCCGCACCCCAAATCTTTTTGGAGTCGAACCGCCGTTGCAGGAAAAGTGCGGTCAGGCGTCGTCGTGCCAACCACAATCAGGTCAATTTCAGCACCATCAACACCAGCGTGTTCAAGCGCGCGTTTAGAGGCTTCGAGTGCGATATCAGAGGTGAATTCTCCATCGGCAACAAAATGGCGTTGTTTAACGCCAGTGCGCGCGATGATCCACTCATCAGTGGTATCTACTTTTTTTGCCAGATCATCATTGGTGACGACATTTTGCGGCAGATAAGAACCGCAACCGGCTAATTGGGAAATTGTTTTCATTTATATGGTGGCCGATTGAGGTTCCAAATTATCTGAGTTATCTGAATCTCTTGGCACTTCGGAGCTTTTTGCAATAAGGCAACCGAGGTCCTCCTTGATCACTTCATTGAAATCCCGCCGTACCAGTTTAGCCCCAATCTCAATCGCATGAGCGAAACCTAACGCATCCGTACCGCCATGGCTTTTAACGCAGACACCATTGAGACCGACAAGCATTGCCCCGTTATAACGCCGGGGATCAAATTGCGCACGAAATCTTTCCAGCGCCGGTCTTGCTATCAGCGCTCCAATTTTGGAAACGATGTTCGCAGTTAAGAATTTCTTCAAGTAGAAAGTAAACATTTTTGCCGTGCCTTCGGCGGTTTTTAAGGCGATGTTGCCAGTAAATCCATCGGTAACAATAACATCTACCGTGCCTTTTCCGATATCGTCGCCCTCAACAAAGCCATAAAATTTGATCGGTAAATCTGATTCTTGAAGAATCCGAGCAGCCTTTTTGACCGAATCGTTTCCTTTAAGCCCTTCAACGCCGACATTTAAGAGGCCTATAGACGGTTGCTCAATATCCAGTTCATTACGGGCAAAAACCTCTCCCATGACGGCAAATTGAACAAGATTGTCTTCATCGCATTCGATGTTCGCACCGAGATCAAGCATCACACAATCACCACTTTGGGCCGGAAAACTAGTGACGATCGCCGGCCGGCTGATTCCTGGGATCATTCTGAGAACAACGGTTGCCATGGCCATCAACGCGCCTGTATTTCCTGCCGAAACAATGGCTGAAGCTTCTTCATTTTTAACTGCGTCAATTGCTAGTCGCATGCTCGAATTTTTGCCCGTACGAAGTGCTGCTGTTGGCTTGTCATCCATGGTAACGACGTCGGTTGTATGACGAATTTCACTCGCCGTTTTAGCCGTCGGATGATTCTCCAATAACGGCTTCAACTGGTTCTCGTCGCCAAACACCAGGCAGCGCAAATCGGGCGTTTTTGAACAAGCGATGTCAATCCCGCCAATAATCATGTCCGGCGCGTTATCACCACCCATACCGTCAATTGCTACAGTAATTAGATCAGTCAACGACTATGCTCCCTGAGCTAGCTCAATAATCTAATTGTGCGCTGATTTACTGACAAAGGAAATAGTTTATGTGATTGAATCTATTTCAACGACTTCGCGACCATCATAGTGGCCACAGGATTCGCAAACATGATGCGGGCGCTTAATCTCGCCACAATTCGGGCATTCGGTTTGCGTTGCAGCATTTAGTGAATCATGCGAACGGCGCTGATTTCGGCGGGATTTTGATATTTTCTTCTTGGGAACAGCCATAGCTATTTCTCTCTAATTCAACTAGTTTATTCGGAAGTTTCCATTGCGAAGGAACACTACATAAATCAATTAAATCATTCGGTAAGCTGAATGAGCGATCCTTATTAATACCACAATTAAATTCTGGCCATCATTTACTTGAGTTTCTTTAAAACTGCAAACGGATTATCGCTCTCGGCTGTTTCTAATTTATCCCCTGCCGCCAGTTTTAATTCATTGAAATCAGCGTTAGAAGAGCGTGGGAAAGTTTCCAGCTCAAGGCCAAATTGCTCCGTCAATATAATACCGGCATCAAACGCGCCATCAATGATCGGCTCAGGCGGATCTTCGGCAGCTGAATCAAATTTAATAATTTCAACATCACCTGGTTCTATTTCGACGGAATAATCGCATTGGTATGAACCAGTCACCACCACCAGTACGGGTTCAAGCGTTACCACACAGCGTTGAATGACATTGGCTGAAAAACTGGCATCAATATGTACGCCGGTATTCTTTGGTGATATCGTGCATAGGAGATGAGCCGAAAAGTTTTTTAATTCAATCAGATCAAATCGCTCTGCCAGCGCCTGGCGTTCGTCTACAGTCGCACCGATATCCAGATCGAGGTGATTGCTTTTGATTTCATCGATCTTGACAATGCGCGAAATCTCTGGCGTGGCTAATGGGGCATCCTCATTAGTGATTTTTTGATCTGTTTCATTAGTCACAACAGATCCTAAACACTTAACCAGCGCTGGGCTAAAGGAAATAGAGCCATTTTTTATTTGCTCAATATTCCAATTGTTAGACAGCTTAATTTCCTGCAATACGTAATCAGCCATAGTTTGGACCTGCGCATCCGTCGGTACTTTTTCGTGATAAAGATTCCGCTTTAACGATTCGGTCAACATCGCGTCTTCGAATTCTACTATGCCGTCGTCATAAGCCTTGATTCGGCCATAAAAAGATTTTGCCAGGGCTTTAACTTTCTTACCTACTCTCAAATCGCCGACGCCCATTTCACGCATATTTCTATCCATATCGGCAAACATGATATCAAATAAATCCTGTGAAACCTGGCCACCTTCTTCACCAATATTTTTCAAGCGGCGCATAACAATATAAGCATGGAGAGCAACAAGATCGAAACGTCCGTTGACCGTGTCAGCGACGCCGTGAATAGTATAGAATTCCGCAATGCGAGCCTGAGCAACAATTTGGTTGTAGAGGCGATAAATTCCATCGTCGAATTTCTTAAAGCCTAGAAACGCGAGTATTTCCATAATTATCACCTAAGAAGTCAGTCATTGACAGACTGCTTCTGAAAAGACATCACCTAGTTTAATTTATATGCAGTGTGGTATAATTCTGTATAATTTAAAACGCTTTCGTTTAAAGTGCTAATTGAGAGAAAATTATCTATAATGCAAACGAAAATTTTCAAAAATGGTAATTTAATCCGCTTAGCGGTTGCCGGTTCGATGGTGATTGCGGTGACCGCCTGTGCGCCCCGCATTTCAATGCGTGGCAATCTACCAGATCCTGGTTTATTGGCAACTATTGAAGTCGGCCAAGTTAATAAGCACGGTGTTGTCAAACTGATTGGTTCACCATCAAGCGCCGCCCCTTTTCAAGGTGAAAGCTGGTATTACATCAGCGAACGAACCGAGACGCGAGCCTTTTTTGAACCTGCTGTTGTCGATCGTAAGGTTGTTATCATCCGTTTTGATAAAAAAGGCGTAGTAAGTGAGATCAAGGAATTGGGCCTCAAAGATGGTCATGATATTGCCATGGTTGACCGGGTGACACCGACGGCTGGTAAGGAAATGACTTTATTAAAACAACTTTTTGGCAATATTGGCCGCTTTGAAAAAGGCGCAAATCCAAATGCGGGAATTCTCGACAATTGACCGATCAACTTATTTTAATCATATAAAAAAAGCCCCACAGGTGAACCAGCAGGGCT
>CAJWIB010000143.1 GCA_913041095.1 uncultured Rhodospirillaceae bacterium
TCCCAACTCATAATAGAAATCTCTTTAACATGGCAAATTAAGACTGGCTACCGTTTCAGCGGCCAAATATTTCAATATATTCATCACTTTCCTTACGCCCGCTAATTTACTTTTTTAATTATTTTAACCCTGAGGGTTACCAAAGAAATGGTGCGGACGAGAAGACTCGAACTTCCACCCTATTGCTAGGACAGCGACCTCAACGCTGCGCGTCTACCAGTTCCGCCACGTCCGCACTTTTAGATGTCATTGGTTGGTATTGGCTCACCTTATTTGGCTATGAGCCCCAATGTCGAGTGATGGGGAATACCAAATCGAGTGGCGCTAATCAAGTGATCTCACCATGAGATGGTTGAATATATTACCGGGAAGCAATAAACCAGCAGTTGAGATGGATACGTTTGCGCAAAATACAGAAATGATTGCTGGGCTGGAATGGCAAACCAGTTCTGAGCCCGTTGACTATGAGACGGCCCACGCGGCGATGGAAGCGCGCGTCACCAGTATTCATGACGGCAACCAACCGGAGCTTCTATGGTTTCTCGAGCACCCTCCGCTCTATACCGCCGGCACCTCGGCACGCGCAGAAGATTTGCTGGAACCTGAGCGTTTCCCAGTCCATAAAGTTGGCCGCGGCGGCCAATATACCTATCATGGGCCTGGCCAGCGCGTCGTCTACACCATGCTTGATCTTAAAAATCGTGAGAGTGATGTCAGGAAATTCGTACGCGATTTGGAAGCTTGGGTGATCGATAGCTTAGCTGAGTTTGGTGTTAGCGGTGAGCGCCGGGAGGACCGCGTCGGTATTTGGGTTGACCTCGAAAATGGCCGGGAAAAGAAGATTGCCGCCATCGGCATTCGGGTACGCCATTGGATTACTTTTCATGGTAT
The DNA here is from genome assembly GCA_913041095.1 of uncultured Rhodospirillaceae bacterium. Taxonomy (GTDB): domain Bacteria; phylum Pseudomonadota; class Alphaproteobacteria; order Rhodospirillales; family UBA2165; genus TMED23. The sequence continues at coordinate 892 of CAJWIB010000143.1, forward strand.
CGCAATTAATGTAAACCCGGAGCTTGAGCATTTTTCCGGCATCGTGCCCTGTGGGATCGCAGAGCATGGCGTTACGTCTTTGCACGATCTAGGAATTGACTGCACCATGGCGGATGTCGACGCTATTCTGAAAGCGACGTTTATTCAGAAGTTTACTGAAAGTGTGTGATGGATGTCTATTCCTGGGATAGGTAAATTATTATTCAGTGGGGCGCTGAATGAAGCCCGATGCAAATTCACCATCTTCAAGCTCTACGAAAACTTGGTCGACGTTAGCCGAACGAGGGCCAAAGCGACATTTTTCAATCATTTGATCGATTTCTGATGAGCTGCCGCTAAAGACCGCTTCAACCGAGCCGTCTCGCCGGTTTCTGACCCAGCCGGAAAGACCCAAACCGGTCGCCTTATCAACTGTCCAGCCACGATACCAGACGCCTTGCACGCGCCCTATTATTCTGACGCGAACGGCTTTTTGCGGCATGAAACTCACTCTAGCTCGAGAATGATCTGGCCAACCTCAAGGCTATCACCGGGTTCGAGATAAATTTTTGCCACCACACCGGCACGCTCGGCAAAAAGCTGGTTTTCCATTTTCATCGCTTCAACCACAGCCAACGCTTCACCTCTTTCGACCTCTTGGCCAATTTCGACTTCAACCGAAACCAGCAGTCCCGGCATCGGCGAGATCAGTTGTTTCGACGTATCGGTCGCCCGCTTAGCCGGCATCCGGTTGAGCAGTTCGGCGGCAAAGGACGACATGATGCGTATTTCACCCTGATAGCCGGCATGGCGAACCTTAAATCCTGTACCGGTCCGCTCCACCTGCATACAAATGTCATCGTCATTGACCTGACCAGTGAACAACGAACGGCCAGGCCGCCACTCGGAATATATTACATAGTTTTGGCCACCGGCATGAATTTCAACTTTCTGATCTTCTACAACAGCAATGCGAATGGATTGGCTTTCGCCATTGACCATTGCCATCCATTCATCACCATAGGTAAATTTCTCTCGCGACAATGCCGCACCAGACTTCGCCCGCCCGGTAATTTGATTATCGCGCTCAATCTCCCGGCAGTGCATCATCGCGACAATCGCCGCCAGCATGCCGAAATCTTCATGCGCGGTCTCTTCTGGAATAAAACGCTCGCCAAATTCTTCAAAAATAAAGTTCGTCGTCAGAGCGCCTTCGATAAAGCGCGGGTGAGCCATCACTGCCGACAGAAAACTAAGATTATTGTCAACGCCTCTAACATAATATTCTTCAAGTGCCCGCTGCATATGTTTGATGGCTTCCTTCCGCGTTTCACCATTGGTGATGAGCTTGGCGATCATTGGATCATAAAAGCGCGTAATTTCGTCGCCTTCATTGACACCGCCATCAACGCGGACATTCTTGCTGGTGCCGAACACGCCAGTTACTGGCTCGCGATACTCAACCAACCGGCCAATCGCCGGCAAGAATCCTCGGGTTGGATCTTCGGCGTAAAGGCGTGATTCCATCGCCCAGCCATTTAAGTTTACCTCTTCCTGGTTAAATTCGAGTTCTTCGCCTGCCGCCACTTTGATCATCTGCTCAACCAGATCGAGACCGGTAATGAGTTCCGTCACCGGATGCTCAACTTGGAGGCGCGTGTTCATTTCGAGGAAATATAAATTCTTGTCTGCATCGACAATAAACTCGACCGTGCCGACAGATTGATAATTTACCGCCTTGGCAAGGGTAATTGCATGTGCGCCCAATTCCGCCCGCATGGCATCATCGACAAATGGGCTAGGAGCTTCTTCGATAACTTTCTGATGGCGGCGTTGGATCGAACATTCCCGCTCACCGAGATGAACACAATTACCATGGCTGTCAGCCAGCACCTGAATTTCAATGTGACGCGGGTTGGAAATGAATTTCTCGACAAAAACGCGGCCATCACCAAAACTGTTTTCGGCTTCGGCGGTAGAGGCACGCAAACTTTCTTCGATGTCATCCGCACTTTCGACCATCCGCATGCCTTTGCCGCCACCTCCGGCTGAGGCTTTGAGAATGACCGGATAGCTGATTTTCTTGGCTATTTTTTTGGCGTCCGCTGCACTTTTGACCGGCTCGGCATATCCCGGCACCGTCGGCACGCCGGCTTTTTCAGCAAACAGTTTGGATTCGATTTTGTCACCCATCACCCGCATAGCATCCGGCTTTGGGCCGATAAACGTAATGCCGGAATCGTCGAGCTGTTCGGCAAATTCGGGATTCTCCGACAAAAAACCATAGCCCGGATGAACCGCATCAGCACCGGTTTCTTCAATTGCTGCCATAATAGCATCAATGCGCAAATAACTCTCTGCCGCCATGGACGGGCCAATAAAGATAGCATCGCTCGCCATATCGACATGCAGCGCATTTTGATCTACTTCGGAATAAACCGCGACGGTTTTGATGCCTAATTGTCGGGCAGTGCGAATAACGCGGCAGGCAATTTCACCGCGATTGGCTATGAGGATCGTATTAAACATCTAGTACCTGTAGGCATATGGAGATTTCCAAATTACAAAACAATCCTGCTTATTAATCATCTGACTGCAACTTGATGGAAGTGTCACTTATGATAAACATTTGATTATAAATGATTTTATTCAACTACCATTTTAGCAAATTCTTATTCCGGTGATAATAGCATCACCCTGTTATTACAAGTGATATTTTGTCCACATTTGTTCATTTCACTCATGTAAAATTGCTAACATTTTCGCATATTTATTTAAAAATCAAAACCCGTCAGCAAACGAGCGGCGGCGTTGCAACCGGCGCTCACCAATATTGCATCCGGACGGGTATAACAGCGCAACGTTTTTCTGCAGCGGTGGCGGCTTATTAATGTCCACCCGCCAATTGTTAGAAGTAATGCAGCAATCTCAAATATCATTTTGCAGCGAATGGCGCGGCAAAATCTTTAAACTGTAAGCGACAACCAAAAAGGCTCCGGGGTTACCGATGACACAAGCCGCATAGTATTTATCCAAAATTTCAATTTGCCGCTGGCCTGAGGGCTGCAACCAATCATTAAAGGTCGGTAAGCCATTTATGGTTATACCCTGTTTAATCGCTGCATCGCGGGCTTGGTTTGCCAAGCAGCCGGTATTGTTGGGACCATCACCGGAGATATCCAAAATTCGCCGTGTTCTCTGATAATTATTGGTAAAATCTTCAGTGCTATATATTTGATAACATCTTTGATCATGGTCCTGGGTTCCGTATCAATTGAGGTGTCTTTTAGCGATTGGGCAAAAGCTTCCGCCGAGGCCAAATCTTTAATGATAACTCAGTCAACAACTTCGGTCTGGTAACCTTCTTCCATCCACTCAATATAAGTGACGGCAATTTTACCGAGGAAACAGGGCTTAATAACTTTAACGAATTCCAGACTTTCAATAACTTGGATATAACCATCCCGTTGGAGCTCGGCCTCCTGCCAATCAACACTGCCCGAAACATCAATGGCGAGCACAAGTTCAACGTCTACCGGTTCCAATTCTGCAGCTAGCTTATGAGGCGTAAATACGGCAGCCAAAGCGCCAAGCAAAGTCAAATATTTTCGCCACTGTCTGATCCGATCAAATATGGGCGAATTACACCCCGAATTGGGCGTGGGAACAAGAACCAGCGGCGAAATATTCTAAAACATTTATGGTTTGGGCAAGCTTGGCGGGACACTTCGTTTATCGAGAATTGAATCAATATTGGGTAAATCGTCAAAACCGCCATTCTTGATTTCTGAATTGCGGCGTTGACGATAAAGACTGCGCAAAGCGCCATAGAAATCGAGAGAACTTTTTCGCAACTCATCAATCTGTTCGACAAAAGCAGCATAATTGGTAAATCCGCGCGCGGTGATAATACCGTTGCCGATTTCTTCACGATCTGTATTGTTGAAATAGTATCCGAGCGGATCCAGATACGGGTCGACTAGTATTTTTCCTAATGCATCTCGCGGATTAGAGGGACCGAATATCGGCAACACCAGATAGAAGCCTTCACCTACCCCCCACACAGCCAGCGTTTGACCAAAATCTTCATTGTGCTCCTCGAAGCCTAAATTCTTGGCAATGTCGATAAATCCAAGTATGCCGGCCGTGGAATTGATCACCATGCGCATGGTGGTGGCATAACCACGCTTGAATTCACCCTGGAGAAGATCATTGGCTAAGACCACAGGGCCGTTTAAATTGATGAGAAAATTCCGAATAGCCTCACGCGCCGCGTCCGGCACGGCAGCGTTAAAGCCCCGCACCATTGGGTTGATTAGATATTTAGCGAGAAATTCATTGAAACCGAACATTACGCGGTTAAATGGTTCGAGCGGATCATTTATATCTTCAATCGCAGCTTCCACACCTGGACCAAGATCATCCATATCGAGATCATCATCCCAATCCTTCGTTTTCGGTGCTGGAGTTGTCGGCGCCTGTCGCTGGGGCTGAAACCGGGGTTGCGGTTTGGCAAAGGGATGGGGTTCATTCAGAAACCGATCCATATTATAGATTGTTTGAGCCGCCTCTGAATTCGGCGCAGTAGCGAAGCCAACACCAAGCAATGTTGCCCAAAAGATAGCAATCAAGATAAAATTCGGCTGCCTGATTTCCCAAGTAAATTTTGATGTTCTTTTCATTAATCGCCCAATTTGAGGCGCTCATTTGGAGCAGCCCGAGTTATTACCCATGTATAATACCTTGGCAAACCATAGTGATTTTCAACCCTTATTCAAGGATATCAAGTGCTTATGTAGTGCACTAAGCTAAACCCAAAGTTAGATTTTTGTGCCTTAGGCAAGCACTGAGAGATTTTTCCAATCCTCACCAGCGGCCATAAACATGCATAGCCGAAAGGCATGGTGACGATCATGGTCCAGGAACCATCACGGGCAGCAAAGACTTCGACAACGCCTCCCCCTTTGCTCATGCAGGTCGCCACTTGTTTTTCGGCATAGCGGTTCGAGAATGATCGCGATTTCCTTCTGCTCACCATAATTCGCCTGCGCTGATGCCGGCGAGCGAAACACCAAGAATAAAGTAGATAGTAAGCCAATTAGTAATAAACTAATCTTGCACACCTTTGTAAGTCTATATCTCTATCACCCCATATATTGAACGATTTTTTCAATGATTCACAATATATGGGCTATTTGTCAACAAATCGCTAAAATCTCCTCAGTTATTGAAATAATTTTTCAACCATCAGCTCGTCCCCATAATTCTTGACATGGTATCCATATTATCTTATAATTATTATATCATTATACTTCCACAATTAAACGGCAGAATCGAAGCAAGAATGACCGGTTTAGCGAGTTTAGAGAATGATGAAACGCCCTGGATCCCGGTTCGGGCAAAATCTTTTGCCGGAAAAATTGTCCAACAGGTCCACGGAGCGCTTTTTGCCGGACAATTACAACCTGGTGATGCCCTCGGTTCTGAAATGGAGTTGGCTGATCAATTTGGCGTCAGCCGCATAACCATCCGCGACGCCCTCCGATCCCTCGAAACCATGGGCGTTATCAAAATTCGAGCTGGGGCCGGTGGAGGGGCTACTATCGCTTCCGGCAATATCGAATATTTCTCAGATGCCCTCGCAATTCAATTCAAACTTTCCGGCGTCACGACAGATGAAGTCATTGACGCACAAGTGGCGGTTGAATGCGCGGCGGTCGAACTCGCCGCATTAAACCGCACAGATGAAGACTTAACCCGGCTAGTCGAACTTATTGCCGAATCAGAAGAGGTACTGGAAGATTCGGTTAAATTTACTCGATCCGGTCAACAATTTCATTTGGCTGTCGCCGAAGCGTCAAGAAATCGGGCCTTAGTCGCGCAGTTTATGGCCCTACGCAACGTTGTTTGGCCCAATAATTCGCACCGAGAAACACGTCCGGTAGCGGAGAATGCTGTCGGCTACCACCACAACATTCTCAAAGCAATTATACATCAAGATACAACAAGCGCCCGTATTTTAATGCGTGAACATCTAGACGACATT
>CAJWIB010000144.1 GCA_913041095.1 uncultured Rhodospirillaceae bacterium
CATGCAGCATGTAGCATCCTTCAGCCTCATAGCATCTTTCAGGAGTACAGCGGACTCTAATTGGGTGGGGCTGAAATGTCTGCTTTTAGCCAAAAGCAGACATTACCGATTATTTGAAAATCTGAATATTCGATTTTTTTTACGATTTATTCCGGTGGTTTGAGGTATTTTTCCGGTGCGCGGATCGGTCCGTTTAGGGTTGCCAAGAAATCTTCAATTTGGCGAAATTGTGCATCGCTCATGGTGAGGGCGCGTAGTTCCGACTGACCAACAGTGGCGTGTGGCACGTCACGGTAAAGCCAGATGGCATCTTCAAGCGTGCTAAACTGGCCGGCATGCATATAGGGGGCAGTTTTAGCAAGATATCTAAGTGTCGGTGTTTTAAACGCGCCCAAAAGCTCCTTGGAGTTTTGGCGGGCAAATTGTAACTCGCTGCAAGTGGCTGTTCGGTCTATTATGGAGACATCATTGAATTTACTGTGGCAATTGGTTTCGTCTGACAGGACAAGCTGAATTCCAGTGGCACGTCCTTGCTCGGTCGCATCCTCGCCAACGATGTGAGAGCCTATATTGTGAAAGTGATTATCCGTGAACATGGGACCGTTGTGGCAGCGAATACATTGACCTTGATTATCAGAGATAAAAACTTTTAGGCCAGCTATTTCCTCGATAGATAATTGGTTTTCGGGTGAGGGTACTTTATTGCTTAATACCGCTTCGACATATCTGTCGAACTTCGACGGTGCCGGCATGATATTGCGTTCATAGGCCGCAATAGACTTGCCTAAATTGGTAAAAGCGCGGGAAATACCCGCCCGGTCCCCGGGCTTTGGCAGAGCCCCAAAGAGCTCTTTATAACGACGGCGGTAATCTTTATCCCGGCGCATCACGTTGATGATTTTGGCACGGCTGGTACCGTGCTCAACCGGATTTTCAAACGGCCCCAATGCTTGCGACCACAGACTGTCTTTGCGACCGTCCCAAAACAACCACGGGCTATAGGCGGCCCCGACGATGGTCGGTGCGTTACGGCCGGTTTGACCAATACCTCTGGCCAATTTGCGACCGTCAGTAAAGGCCAGTTCAGGGATATGGCAGGTGGCACAGGAGATTTCGCCATTTTGGCTAAGGCGGGTGTCGAAAAACAGGTGATGGCCGAAATCAGCTGCGGCAGAATTGGCCGCCACCGCGTTGCTGGGATCAGGCGCGACTTCCGGCAGTGAGCCAAGCCACAGCGACTTTAGTATCCGCCGCTCATCTTTACTCCAACCATCATGCCAATCGGCCCAGATCGCTGTATCCACCGGGATATTTATCAGTGCTTCGTCCCGGCCCATTGGCGCAATAATGCTCAATTTGAGTTGCCACGCACCTTGCCGGTCGAACTTCACGCCTTCGAGGAGATAGTGACCGCGCCCAATTTCTTTGCTCACTTTAGGTGATGTCGGCAAATTATGGTCATGATCCAGCGTTTTCCCCGTAACCTCAAAATTGGCACCGGATATTTTCATGCCTCGACGCGTGGCCAACCGGATATGCCAATGATGTAATTTATTAAGAGGTATGGAGTTGGCTATGCTGGTCAAGGAAACTTTAAAAAGCCCTTTTTGAGAAATCGCATGATGAACGGTATTTTGCCGATTTTGGTTATCGGTGCTGGCGGCCATGCCGTTCAACAGCAGTGTAATCAAGCCGGTAAGAATAATTAAGGGTAATGAGCGATAGCCGGACATACTTTTTCACAAACCTCTGCTCAGATACCTAAATTGGCACCGATAAAATGAGTTTAAAAGTATAGCTTAAATCAAGAAATAATTAACCTTCAAAGACTACGTCCGATCATGTGCCTCGAATGCTGAATCGAGCAAGAAGATATCCGTCAGTATTGTCCGGATATGATTGGTGCCGTTTAGATTATCGATCAATTCTGAACTTAAGGATGGCTGGGATTGAGCAAAGGCGATTAAGGCTTGGGCGCGCGCCGCATCAGTTTTCAAAATTTCGAGAAATTCTGTCCATTCTTCGACCTCAATACTGCCCGTTGATTTGGCTTGATCTTGAGCAAGTTGATAAAAATCTTCCAAGGCTGCCGCAGCCTTGGCTAACCAAGAACGGATACCACCACCCTCGGACGGGTCTTCCTGATCCCGGCCTTGCGCGGCATAAGCCATCATAAATTCAAAAGCTTCTTCAATTGTATCTGTGCGATCTTTTAGTTCAGCTTTAAGGTCTTGAGACATTTCGGATTTCCAAAGTTATTTTGATTTGTCGGTTTCGATGACCCAGGCCTCGGGGTCGTGATTGTCATGGTATTCCTGGCGGGTGATCCAGCCTAAAATCATCGACCGGGTAATCCATAGTTTTTCCGGTCGGATAGCGAAATAGATATGGATCATCAGTAAAGCCAGCACCGCCATGGCCGCAAGATCGTGGAGGACATAAATATAACCCCAGGTTTCAGCCGACAACATATAGGGATTGCGTTGCCAAAAGGGTGTATCGATTTTGGCCAGCATAAGGCCTCCTGTAGCGATCAGGAGCAAAACGATAGCGGCGATGCCGTGGTGATATAATTTTTGTAACAGAGGATATTTTCCCGGCCGGTTAGGCTGTTGCTTGCTGGTGCGTAATACCCATTTGAAAGCTTGCTGCGCATGCTTGATATCGCTGAGTCCAATATTCATTGAAGCGCGATCTTGCCATATCAGGGCGCGTACAATGTGGACAATGACGATAACGCATAGAATAACACCGGCGATCCAATGTACTGTAACCCAGGGAAATTTTAAGCCGGCAATCGGTAAAAAGGCTGTGGCCAGCAACACTATTACAGCAGTCGCCATTATCCAATGGTAAATTCGGTCAGGAATTTTATGTCGGATAACAATGTTGTCACTGTCTTTAGTATCTTGAATAGGTTGGGAATTCACGTCCTGGCAACGTCCTTCTCGTTCCTGGCTTGATGTTAAACCTCACTCTTTTTCGGAGCGAATAGCCATTTATAAATGATGTGAACGAGGATAAACAATACAGCGGCGCCGATAAACACCCAAATAAGGTCCCAGGAGACTCCGAGTAGAGTCTCCTGGCCCCAAGCATTTTTACTAATGCGAAAAAATTCCACGCTGATCACGAATCCCGAAAAGTTCGAGTGATGAGATTTTTCATCAGTGGAATTTTGAAGTGATTAAAGTTTAAAGGCTTGGCCCCACGCATGGATGCCTTAGCTGCTAATTTAGCCAAATTGATATCTTTTTTCTGACCTTTGGCTAAATCTTCAACCACCTGCAGTCGTTTCGGCACGGCCTCAACACCACCGACAGCAATGCGCATTTCTTTAATCGTACCACCACTGACTTTCATCGCAGCGGCGACATTGACCAAGGGGAAATCCCACACTTCGCGATCCGCGACCTTCTCAAAATAGAAGGTCGAATTCGCCCAGGTATTGGGAATTCTGATAGCTGTCAAAATATCACCATGTTTTAGGATGGTCATATTTATTATATCGACAGCTGGTCCGACAAAGAACTTCTCTGCATCGACAACCTTGGTGCCGCTACGATTTTGAATAACCATCTTGGCATCCAGGGCAACGAGTGCCGGAGCGATATCGGAAGGTGATACAGCAACACAACGACTGGCATTAAACAACGTATGTTCGCGGTTCATCGCCGTCGGCGTGTCTGCGAAACACGTATTACCTCCTGCCCGGTAGCAAGTTAGACCGCCCCGGTAATACCAGCAACGCGCATCTTGCGATACGTTGCCGCCGATGGTTCCGGTATTGCGGATTTGCGGACTTGCGACTTTACCGGTTGCGTTTGAGAGCAGCGAGAACTTCGCTTTTATTGTCGCATTATTGACGATCTCGGTCAGTGACGTGAGAGCCCCAATTTCAATTCCATTGGCACCTTCACGAATGCCTTTGAGCTCGCCAATACCGGAAATATCTACAACCGTCTTAGGCTGCTTCACCCGATCTTTGAACCAGGACAGGCTATCATTGCCGCCTGCCATGACCCAACTGTCTTTACCGGCTTTTTTGAGTATCGCTAGAGCATCAGCAACGCTGGAGGGTTGCTGAAGTTCGAAAGTAGACATCATATCTCTTAACATAGCACCTCTCCTTTACTGTGTATTGACGGCGAGAGGCTTATAAGACTGAGGCCTCCCTGCTGCCGCGTTGATGATCATGTCAGGTACAACCGGTGTTCGGTTAAACATGTGCCCGCCCAGCGCGTCCGAAATAGCCACCAAAATAGCGGCCGTTGCGGCACCTTGAACGGGTTCGCCCACACCCTTGGCACCGACCGGATTTGAGGTATCGGGTTTACCGACATTGTCGACGGTCATTTCAGCCGGCACGTCCAAGATCGTCTGCGGCCTGCTGTTGTGCAGACTGCCATTAAACGACATACCCAGCTTTGGATCGAAAACATAGCGTTCCGAGAGTGCCATACCATAACCCATAACCGCACCACCCTTGATCTGTGTGGCGAGGCTGGCGGGATGAACGGCAGTGCCGCAATCGGCGATTTCGACGTGATCCAAAACCTCGACTTTACCGGTCTCGGTATCCACTTCGACTTTAACAAAAGCAGTCACCAAGCCAGGCGTAACGCCTTTTTTCGGTCGTTTGTCTTTGGTGACGCCAATCAAACCGGAACCGGCAATACTTGCAGTTGCCCATTTGGTTATCGGATTGATGTCTTTGGGCATTTCCTTACCGGAATATTTACCGCCCAATTCAATCGCCCGTTTGGCCGCTTGCGCCCAACTCATCGATTTAGATGAATTAGCTTTGTTGAACACTTTGCCATCGGTGGTATCGTAATCACCTGGAGCACCACCAAGATCCTTTGCAGCAATCTCCTGTAGTTTGGCTTTGGCATCCATACCCGCAGCCCAGTTCGTTCGAGTCTGCGTATATAGAGAATTGGAGCCGAATTGACCAAGCACAAACGGCAGGCCTTTGCGGGAATCACCGCGCTCAATAACGACGTTTTCCCAATTTGCACCCAAGACTTCCGCCGCAGCGCGAGCCGTTCCGGCATAGGAATACGTACCCAAGTTACCAGCACCAGAATGAACATGAAGTTTGCCGTCTGGCATAATGCGGACCAAACCATCAAAGCCGGCGGCACCAGCTGAGTGATAGGCTGAGCCGACACCGACACCAATAACTTTGGAGCCGTTTTGTTTGCCGCTTTCCTTCTTTTTCTCATCCCAGTTGAACATCTTGGCGCCTTTATCCAAGGCATCTTTAAGATATGCACTGGTCACCGGGCCTTGCTTGGCACCAATTTTGGCGTTGTTATCAGGCGCATTAATGCGTCGAATAGCTACTTGGTCGAGCCCCAATTTTCGCGCTGCTTTGGCGATAATTGGTTCGACCGCCGCAGCCAGCTGGTTTTCACCTGGACCACGTTGCGGTCCACGCACCGACGTATTGGTCAACACCGATATACCCTGCCACCGCATCGCTTCAGGCTGGAAGACGATTGAGAACGACGTCCCGGCATTACGGAAATCCCAGAAACCGGTGTTCGGCCCATTGTCATGGACGATAAACATATCGGCAGCCAATATCCGGCCATCTTTGCGGAAACCGATTTTCAGCCGGCCTTGGAAGCCAGGACGGCCTTTGCCAAAGGCAAATTCTTCGGCGCGGCTGACGCGCATCAGAACCGGCTTGCCGCCCAGCAATTTGGACATATGCGCTGGAATTGACATTTCAGCATAAGGCCCACCTTTTGAGCCAAAACCACCACCGCAAAAAGCACCATTATAAACGAGCTGTGGCGGCTTGATGCCGAGATAACGCGACAAGCCAAAGATCAAGAACTGTTGACTTTGGGCTGAACCGAAAAGATAGCATTTGCCATTTTGCCAATAGGCCATAGCGGAGCGAGGTTCCATACTATGATGCGAATAGCCGGCGGTGACAAAAGTTTCATCAAGGACGAGATCAGCTTTCTTGAAATTACCGTCAAGATCACCGAACTGCCATTTCTCTGCCGGTTTGCCCATCGGCAATTGGCCTTCTCTTACCGAAGCAAAATCTTTAGCCGACCACTTGATTTTCTGCAGCTTCAACCGGACATTGGCAACATTACCGTTGGTCCGGGCTTCGGGACCGCGTGGGAACAAACTCTCCAATGGATCGGTGACGAAAGGCAGTGGTTCAAGATCAAGCTTAATTTTGTTAACCGCCTCTGCAGCAGCAAGCTCGGTTTCAGCGGCAACCGCCAAAATCGGCTCGCCGATAAAGCGCGGCTCGTTGTTGAGGATCGGATTATTCGGGGGCGGGAAGGACGGCACCTTATCTGCGGTCAAAACCGCCAGAAAGCCTTTAACCTTTTTAGCTTCCGAAATATCAATGTTTTTCACCCGTGCATGCGGCATTGGGCTGCCGAGAATACGACAATAAACCATGCCATCTGCCCGCATATCTTCTGCGTAATTTGCTTTACCCGTTACCTTGGCGAGGACGTCAGGTGGGGTGAAGTCTTTACCGATTAATTTATAAGCCATTTTACGCCTCCTTCGCCGCACGTAGCACGGCGTTCGTATAATGATCATAAGCACCACAGCGGCAGAGATTGCCGGACAGGCCTTGACGAACTTCTTCGCGCGTCGGGTTTTTGTTATTTTCTAACAGCGCCACACTCGACATAATCAGACCTGAAGTGCAGAAGCCGCACTGTGGAGCTAATTCTTCAACCATGGCTTTTTGGACCGAATGGAGACCGCCATCTTTACCCTTTACACCTTCAACCGTGGTTACTTTACCTTTGCCAACACTCTGGGTCAGGGTCGAGCAGGAATACGTCGGCACGC
>CAJWIB010000145.1 GCA_913041095.1 uncultured Rhodospirillaceae bacterium
CCTACACAATCTGATAAGGGACATTCGGCTCACGCCGTTGTCCGGGGGATTGAATATTAATGATTCTGGTAATCACAGTTACAATTCCAATATTCGTTGTCATTCTCGTGGGCTATCCGCCGAATTTTGACGCGTGTTATATTAATTGATGCAAATCAAAGACCGCGTTAACTCGCTTGGTTATCAACAAACACTTCTTGAGGAATCATCTGGAGAATGCCGGCTAGGATGCGCGTCATCTTGAGTTGACCATTTTGCAGATAGAGGGGTGCTGCAATGAGCGATAACTCAAGTGCCGCGCTTTACGCCGAGCGGGAGGGACGCATCCGTGACAATATCGCGCTCCGCCCGACCGACCGCGTGCCATTCACCTACAACCCCACCTTCTGGGCCGCCAAACTTGCGGGAATGACTTACCAGGATCTCTGGTATGACGTCGATAAATGCATCGACGCCACACGCCAGGCCATACGACTGCTTGAGCCGGATTCCTATTCCACTTTTACCACCGCCTTTGGCCCGACTCTGGAAGCGCTGGACTGGCAGCCTATGAAATGGCCTGGCCACGGTGTTGATGAAAATGCCACCTTCCAGTATCTGGATGCCGAGCATATGAGCGCCGAAGAATATGACCTCTATCTCGCCGATCCAACCCGCTTTTACTTAAGCACCTATCTGCCTAGGGTGTCCGGCGCCTTCGCCGCCTTCGATCGCTTCCCCGCCCTGCCGACGACCACAGAGTGGAGCCTGATCAAATCCATCCGCGCGTTCGCTGATCCGGAACTGCAGGCCGGTCTTAAGCAGTTGATTGATGCCGGTGAAAAGATGGACACCGTGGTCAAGAAAATGAATATCTTCATCGCCGAAATGACGGCTGAGGGCTATCCCCTTAACACCGGTGCTTTGGCTCAAGCTCCTTATGACATGTTCGTTGATTTTTTTCGTGGCTCTAAGAGCGGCATGCTCGATATGTTCCGTAATAAGGATAAAATGCTGGCTGCAACCGCCAAGGCCCGAGACTTTATGCTCGAAAACGCTATCAAGGAGGCGCGGGAAGCCAATTGCCCTTACGTACTAATTCCACTGCATTGGGGATTGGATGGCTTTATGTCGCTCGATCAGTTCAAAGTATTTTACTGGCCCGACCTCAGAAAAATGATCATCGAACTGATCAACAATGAATTGACCCCAGTGATTAAGTGGGAAGGTGATTGCACCTCACGGTTGGAAACAATCGGCGATATCCCAGCCGGTAAAGCCGTTTACTGGTTCGAACTTACTGATTTGGTAACCGCCAAAGAGATGATAGGCGATACGGTCTGCCTGCGTGGCAATGTACCAGCGTCGATCCTCAATACAGCGACGCCAGATGATGTCGATGAATATTGTAAGAACATTATTAACAAAGTGGGCAAGGGCGGCGGCCTGATCCTCGACGGTGCCATAGGCGTACCTGACGAGGCCAGGATCGAAAACGTTGTCGCCATGGCTCAGTCGGTTAAGAAAAACGCGTTCTGAATTACCGGTGAGGAATGAGAAAAATATAGTAAATGAGCATTGAACAAACCCGCATTTATCCAATCAACACCGGCTGGATCAAAGTCGACCACGGGACCTATCTGTTCTGGAAGGGTAACGCCGGCAACGATACAGCCATTCCGGTAATTTGTTATCTGGTCGATACGAGAGACCACAAGATCATGGTCGATACCGGCTTGCCCGACGAAGCGCGCGCGACCAAGTGGCATCACGATTGCAACAAACGAGGCTGCCTAGATAGTCCCGATGCGGTGCGGCATTTGGGATTTGATCCTGCCGCTATTGATATCTGCCTGTTTACCCATCTGCACTGGGATCACACTCACAACATGAAGGATTTCACCAATGCCCGCTATATCTGCACGGCGGAGGAACTGCGCTGGGCCCATAATCCGTTGCCGCTTTATTACCGGTCTTATGAATCACCGAAGCTTGGTATTGAAGCGCCCTTCACCGGTTGCGACTTTGAGGTCGTTGAAGGGGAAGCTAAAATTGTCCCCGGCGTCAGCGTTTTTCCGACGCCAGGCCATACCCCGGGCCACCAATGCGTCAGTGTCGAGACTAGCGCCGGTAAGATCGTCATCGCTGGCGATGCGATTTTCCTCTATGAGAATTTGGAACCTAACCTCGACGAACAATGGCGCCATTGGGTGCCGGCCCGGTTCGTCAATGTGATCGATGGCTGGCAAAGTATCGAAGAGATCGATAAACGAGCTGACTACGTTTTGCCGACCCACGACGAACGCGTCCTTGAACATGATGTTTTTCCTTTTGGGGGAATGCCACTGCGTGACAAGCATCGGCAGGTGAGTGGTGCCTCATTTTATTTTGGCGGCGACTGAATAGGTCATGGTGCAATCTCCGACAGTGGTGGTGGTGGCAACCCTCGATACCAAGGGGGTAGATGCTGCGTTCGTCCGCGATCTCATCCTGGAAAAAGGGCTGGCGACCCTGCTCGTCGATGTCGGCGTCCTTGGGGATATAACGGTCACCCCGGATATCGGCCGGGAGGAGATCGCTGAATACGCTGGCACCACACTTGCGGAGCTGATCGATACCAAAGATAAGGGATTGACAATCACCACCCAATCAGCGGGACTGGTGGCGTTGGTCCAAGACCTCTATGACCAGGGGCGGCTCACCGGTATTATCGGCTTGGGCGGCGGCCAAGGCACCGCGATCATCAGTCCGGCCTTGCGTGCTTTGCCGATTGGTGTGCCGAAACTGATGGTTAGTACAGTGGCCAACGGCAAGCACCAATTCGGATCATATGTTGGCTCGCGCGACATTTGCATGATGTATTCAGTGGCCGATATCCAAGGCCTTAATCGGCTCAGCCGGCCAATCCTGGAAAACGCCGCCAACGCAATTACCGGTATGGCGGTGCATCAACGGCCGGTACCTGACAGTGAGCGTCCAGCGGTCGCCGTCACCATGATGGGCGTTACCACGCCCGGTGTGCAGCAAGCCCTTACCCGCTTCGATGCCAAAGGATTTGACGGCGTGCCGTTTCATGCCGT
Organism: uncultured Rhodospirillaceae bacterium; assembly: GCA_913041095.1. Taxonomy (GTDB): domain Bacteria; phylum Pseudomonadota; class Alphaproteobacteria; order Rhodospirillales; family UBA2165; genus TMED23. The sequence goes on from CAJWIB010000145.1 coordinate 3,060, forward strand.
AGGCAGCGGTCGGACGATGGAGGATCTGGCCGGTGAGGGCATGTTTGCTGGAATATTGGATTACAGCACTCATGAGATTATCGACGATCTGTTTGATGGCGTCGGTGGGGCGCCCGAACGGCTCAGCGTATTGTCCCGAACAGCCATCCCGACAGTGATTTCAGTGGGAGCTTGTGACTATATGATCTACCGCTCCGCCGATCACATCCCAACCGCTTTCCAGGGACGTCCAACCCTGTTCTACAATCCGCAGATGACCTTTGTCCGGCCGGCACCGGCTGAAATGACCAAAGTCGCCGAAACGATTGCCGAACGTCTCAACCAGGCCCTTGGTCCGACCTTGATGTTGATCCCTAAGCGCGGCTTTTCGGCGCCCAACATTGACGGTGGCCCGCTCTGGGGAGCAGAGGGCAACCAAGCGATGATCGACGGGTTGCAAAAACATCTAAATCCCGAAGTACCCCTCGTAACCATCGATGCGCATATCAACGATGCCGCCTTTGCCAATGCTGCCACCGACGCTCTGATGGCGCTGATCGTTGGTGCGTTGCCGGCCGAAGTTGCGGCGCAACTCACGGCTAATACCTAACTGGAGAGCAAAGGGGCTCACATAATGTCATTAAAATACAATTAGCTTATAGTTCCGGTATGTCCACTTTTGGTCATGTGTGGACGGCTCCCTTTTGGCAAGGGTTAATTTGATGTTTCTGCAAATTGGTCAGGTGCAGTCATGTGTCCGACTTGTTGATGCAGCGCTGATTGATGGCCGCTTGTAGTCATAAGCGGACATTACCTTTACAGTAAAGGTGACGATATCCAACCTTAGTTGTCTTGGGCCTCTTAAATTGGCTGGAAAGGATAGTGCAGTCGGATCAATGATTTTATTTACGGCTATCGTATTTAAGAATCGTCAAGCAAATCTTTTGGTGAATGGCCTTCCAAATTGGTGCGAATTTGCTGTAATACGTTTCGCATAGTTTCGAAATCGGCATCTGAAATCTCTGCTTAGGCGATATTGTTAATCTTTAGTAACTTTAGGTAGAAACTTACCTTTGAAATCTTGCCCCTCCGGGGTGAGATAAATTTTCCATCGCCGGGCATCGTTTGAATCAGCGGCTAATCGAATGAAGCTACGTTTTTTCATGTTACGCATGGCCTTAACTAAAGTAGGCTGAGTGAAGACAGTTAGATAGGATAGCTCTTTTTGAGTGAGGCCATCAGTTATCAAACATCGTATCGGGCAGGATTGTGGCGATTTCCGGGAAAGCGACGAGGATGATCAGGCAGACGCCCATGGCAATCCAAAAGGGCCAAATGCCCCGGAAAATGGTGCCCATGGGAACTTCCTGGGCGACGCTTTTGACGACAAACACGTTGACACCAACCGGCGGGCTGATTAGGCCCATTTCCAAAACGATGACCACGACTATGCCGAACCAGATGGGACTCATGCCCAGCTGGGTGATGACTTCGAACACCACAGGCAAGGTCAGTACCAGCATTGCCAGGCCCTCAAGGAAGGTGCCGAGCACAATATAAATACCCAAAATCAGAAAAAGAATACCCGTCTTACCAACATCCAAATTAACCAAGAAAGTCACCATGTCGGCGGGCAGATGGGTCAGTGCCATGAACGGTATAAAGACATGGGCGCCGATAAGTATCATGAAGACGGTGGCGGTGGTACCTAGGGTCTGCAGAATGACAAATCTTATTTTCTCCCGGTCCAGAGACTTCCGGTACAACGCCACCAGGAAAGTTAGCACCGCGCCGACTCCAGCCGCTTCGACCGGGGTAAAGATACCAATATAAATGCCGCCGATGGTCGCCAGGACGATGCCGACGATGGTCACCGAGCGGCGCAAAGACGCCCATCTTTCTGGCATACTGCTCACCGGCCCCACCGGGCCCAGTTCAGGCTTGATGCGGGTAACGATGGCTATGGCGATCAGGAACAAGCAGGTCAGCAAAATACCGGGAATGATGCCCGCCATGAACAAACGGCCGATAGATTGCTCGGTCAAAATGGCATAGATGATCAGTCCGGTCGACGGCGGGATCAGAATGCCCAGGGTGCCGCCGGCGGCCACCGCACCAGTGGCCAGGCTGTCGCCATATTTGAAACGCTTCATTTCGGGCAACGCCACCCGGCCCATGGTCACGGCGGAGGCTATCGATGAACCGCTAAGCGCGGCAAAGCCGGCGCAACCGGCGATGGTCGCCGAGGCTAATCCGCCTCGCCAATGGCCAACCCAGCAATAAGCGGCGTTAAACAGATCACGGCTCATGCCCGACACGCCGGCCAGATTACCCATTAGCACGAACAGTGGAATGACGGTTAAGGGCAGGGTCACTGAAATTTCAAAGGCTTCGCTACCTAGTGTGCTCAGCGCGGCGCTGTATCCGTTCATGGCGGCGGTGCCGAAGAAGCCGACCACCAGCATTGCCATGGCCACGGGCACCCGCAAAAACAATAAGACAAAGAGCGCAATGAGTCCGATGAAACCGATGGCAGTTGCCGACATTTAAACTTCCCCCCTGTTACAGATCATTCGAGGGGCCGGTCGACCCGCTTAAACTATAGCCCCGTATTAGCGCCACCATTTCGATAATGAGCACCAATCCATAGAGCGCCATACCAAAGGCAAGAATCCAGAAAAACGGCTTCAGGGTGATTTCCAGGGAACTGGTGGTTTCTCCATAGGCCGCCGCGGTGAGGCCGCTTTCAATCAACATCCAGACCAGAATACCCATCATCATGGCGCCGATCAGCTTGACAAAAATATCGGTCCAGCGGGTGAGTGTTGGCCCCGAAACAATGCCCAGTATCTCGACCACCACCTGACCACCGGTGCGTCCACTATGGGCGACGGCGAACGCGACCGTGGATACCAGCAGGATTTGGTTGAAATCATCAGCGCCGAAAATGGGTGAGTTGAAGACATAACGGAACACCACAGCAGTCACGATCAGTATCGCCAGCCCGACAACCATGGCACCACCTGCAAACAAAGCAACGGCGCGGACCAGGCGATCTAATAATTCGAGGGCCGGGTCCGCTCCGTTGGATTTATCTGACACGCATACCTGCTCAGTCTTAGCTTAATGTTTTCGCTTTATTGGGTGGCAGCTTTGTAAATCGCCCGCGCCGGAATGCCTTTCTTTTCCTTTGCCGCGAGGAAAGCTTCAACCGATTTTGCGGTTACCGCGTCAAATTCCGCGGCCGCTTTTTTCGACAACTGAGTGAACTTGACACCTTTTTGTGTGTTCTTGGCGGTGGCTAATTGCTTAGCATCTATGCCGCCCCAGTAATTTGCCGCCATCATGGAATATTCTTTCCCGGTATGTTTGTTGACAGCGGCCCGATGCGTTTTCGACAGGCCGTCCCAGACCTGTTTATTCAGGGCGATAAAGAACAGCGATGTTGGGCCGTTCATACCTGCGGTGACATATTCACCGGGCTCAGAGAGGCGCCACGGTACATACAAGGCGCCGGGCGAAATATAGACGCCGTCGAGAACACCGGTTTGCAAGGCGTTGTAGATCTTGGATACCGGCATATAAACCGCTGCCGAACCCCAAGCCTTAACCTGCGGAATATTACTCGGCGAAGGCGCGCGGATCTTTAAACCTTTGACATCGGCGAGACTGGAAACCGCCTTTTTGCGGGTGATCAAAACCGGTGGCCAGTTCGAGAATAGCGCCAGGACTTTAACCTTGGAGTATTCAGGTTTGAGAAACTTATCGTATACTTTCCAGATTTTGCCGGTCACTTCC
>CAJWIB010000146.1 GCA_913041095.1 uncultured Rhodospirillaceae bacterium
GCCATCCTGATCCATAATGGCGAGGCGTTTGATGCGGCGATCACCTCGCCCGGTTTCGGCAATATAGACAACGCGGGTATCAAAATAGCCGTTTTCACCGGTCACCCGTTTGTAAATTGCATCAGCAATAATATGGGCAATACGCCGCCAGTTCTCGGCAACCGTCGAATAAACGCGGCCCACCATTTGCTGTTCGGCAAAGACATCCCAGAGGCGAAATTGCACTTTCAATTTATTACCGGCTTCGAGTTGCACCGCACCTTGCGACAGCGCCTGTGCTTTCAAGACCCGCCAGCTGCCAAATTTAGGAACGGTATTTAGGGAGTTCTCAACATCAATAAAGGCTTTGGAATCGATCGCCGCAAACAACCCTGAGCGCACCAGATCGGCCTTAATCACATTGGCAATATTGCGGCCGATATTTTGCTCTTTGGCGGAGGCGCCCAATAAATTTGTCACTGCCACTGGGATTGGCTTGACCACACCACGGGTAATATCAACGCGGAGTTCAGCACGCGCTGGTACTGCGATGATCAGAAGTAACAAGGCCGCAAAAAAAATACGCCCAACATATTGATTTATTTTAATCATAATCCCATCCGGATTTTTTCCTAATATATCTTGGGTCTTCGACTTATACGAAATCATTCTATTTATCTACCTAACATTTCTCGCGGATTAAATGTAAGTGCTAAATCTTTCCAGACGGCATATTTATCAGCTGGTAATTCATAGGGCTGGCAGCTTGGATTTAAAACCGCCCGCAAGGCACTTTCTCCAGCGGCCAGACTAAAGGGATCTTTTTCCAGCTCATTTTTGTTGGTAATCTCGGCATTGGAGACTATGCCATCCGAGCGCAGCGCCACCTTAATCTCAACATGGATGTTTTGCGCATCTTTGGAGCCGGCGCGGACAATCCAGCACGGCTCCATGGTCCGGCGAACAATATTGATCATCACATGCTGCTCGCTCAGCGACATCTTTTTATTAGGATCAAACTCTATCGGTTTGCGCGTTAGCGATTTGGAAAGCCGTGCCATCAAATCTTCTTCGGCTTTGATCTTCTGCTTTTTTGGTTTTTCTTTTTTCTTTACCACTGGTTTTTCCAAAGTTTTTTCCAGGTTTTTCAAAACCATGGCAAAGCGGTCCGGTGGTTTAGGCTTGCGGCGCGGTTTTAACTTCGCCAGACTCGATGGCGCTTTTGGCTTGGGCTTCGCCTTAAGCTTAGGTTTCGGCTTTGGTTTCGGCTTAGGCTTAGGTTTCGGCTTTGGTTTCGTCTTAGGCTTAGGTTTCGGCTTTGGTTTTGCCTCGACTTTAGGTTTTGGCTTCGGTTTTGCCTGAGGCTCCGGTGGTGGCGGCACGACAGCAACCTCCGACTCTTTGGCCGGTGGTGGTGGCGTTGGTGCCGGCGGTGCTTTTTTTACTTTTGGGGCCGGTGGCGGCTTCGGTGGTTTCTTTTCTGTTTTTATCTCAAGTTTTTTTGGCAGTTCAGATGCCGAGGGTAAATTGGTTTTAAAATCAACCGGTACGATCTCAACCACCATCGGAATGTCTCGCAGCACAGGCGGTTTGCGGATGGCCGGCAATCCATAAACGCCAAGCACAATCACCACCGCATGCAAAAAAGTTGAAAGCAAAACACTTGAGCGCATCTAAATTATTTCTTCCCAGTATTACTTTGTGGTTTTTTTCGGGGCTTTTTACTGGAAGTTTTTTTAACGCCGGAATGTGGCATTTCCGTGATCAAGGCGACTTTATTGAAACCGGCTGCATTCAGCGTCCCCATTACCTCCATGACGCGGCCATATTCAATCGCTTTGTCGCCGCGGACAAAAATACGGACATCGGGATTGGCGCCGGTGATGGCGATAAGCCGTGGCGCCAGCACCGATAATTCTATTTCTTTATCTTGCAGAAATATCTGACCACTGGCGCTGACGGTGACTGCAAGTGGCTCAACCTGATCTTGAATAAGGCCGGCTTTGGTTTTAGGCAGATCAACCTGTACCCCGACAGTCAACAACGGTGCCGTCACCATAAAGACAACCAGTAGCACCAGCATAACGTCAACCATCGGCGTAACATTAATCTCAGATATTGGCCGCGTATGTTCGCGCCGGCGCCGACCTCCCCGGCCACCCCTGCCACCGTTATCAACCGCCATTGCCATTTCTACTCTCGTCCTTCCATTTGACGGGACACAATGGCGGAAAACTCATTGGCGAAATCATCGAGCCGGGCGGCATAGCGATCCATGTCTTTGGAGATTTTGTTATAGGCAATCACCGCCGGGATGGCGGCAACGAGACCTAGCGCGGTGGCAAATAAAGCTTCGGCGATACCTGGGGCGACAACGGCAAGGCTGGTGTTTTTGGTGATTGAGATCGCCTGGAAACTGTTCATGATCCCCCAGACTGTGCCGAACAAACCAACAAACGGCGCGGTAGAGCCTGTCGAAGCGAGGATAGTCATTTGCCGCTCGACCCGTTCAACCTCGCGGTTGACCGTCACATCCATCACTCGGTGGATGCGTTCCATCAGGCTCGAACCATTGTCACGGCCGGAACCAGCTTCATTTGATCGCCGCCATTCCCGCATCGCCGCAGCAAAAACTGCCGACATTGGATCGCGCGGCTGTGCGCCGATCCGGTCATACAACGCATCCAGGGAGCCGCCCGACCAAAAGCTGTCTTCAAACTCAGCCGCCGCCGCGTTTAATTTTCTGAGACGAAGTGTTTTCTCAATGATGATCGCCCAGCACCAAATCGACGCCACAAACAGAAAAATCATCACCGCTTTAACGATAATGTCAGCTTTTAGAAATAAACCCCACACCGAGAAGTCAGTTGCTGCGATCGCTCCTGCCATTTGAGCGGCTTCTACCGCATTGCCTTCCATCTTTAGTCCTCACTTTTGGAAATTACTAATTCGGCTATCACTGTACGAACCTTTTCGGGGATGCGCGTTGCGCCGCCGTCAAAATTCATGCAGGCGAGTTTTACCTCCATAATCACTAATGCTTCGTTAGCTCTTGTCACAGTCTGGCGCATTTGGATGCTGGTGCCCCGCACCGCCAAAATTTCTGTTTCAACTTCGAGCAGATCATCTAAATGTGCCGGTTTTTGATAATCCGCGTTGCAGCTACGAACGACAAAACCAACACCAAGCTTCTCTTTTATCGTTTGATGCTCGGAGCCTATTTCCCGCAACAACTCAGTACGAGCACGCTCGGCATATTTCAAATAGTTGGCGTAATAAACGACGCCGCCGGAATCGGTATCTTCATAATAGACTCGGACTGGCAGCCGGTGCTTACCATCCATTATCGAAGACACCGAAGGATCGATCTTATTCATCTTCACCTTCATCCTGGGCTAAGAGTTCCAACTGCTTGAGATTCTTCGGCGCGGCGATACCGAGATGGCGATAGGCGCCTGCCGCTAATACACGGCCTCGCGGGGTGCGCATCAACAAGCCCTGCTGGATCATGTAGGGTTCAATCACTTCTTCAATGGTATCGCGCTCTTCCGACAGTGCTGCCGACAAGGTTTCAGCGCCAACCGGTCCGCCGCCATAATTATCGGCGATACATTTAAGATAGCGCCGGTCCATAGCATCCAGCCCTATCACGTCAACATCCAAGCGATTAAGCGCGGCATCGGCAATCTTGGCATCGACGGTACTGTTACTTTCCACGGTGGCGAAATCCCGCACCCGGCGAAGTAATCGTCCTGCCACCCGGGGTGTCCCCCGAGAGCGTTTGGCGATTTCTGCCGCCCCATCATCGGTGAGATCAAGATCAAGAATACGCGCGTTGCGGCTGATGATGTCTTGCAGTTCGTCAACATCATAAAATGAAAGACGCAACGGTATACCAAAACGATCTCTCAGCGGTGTCGTGATCAGGCCGGACCTGGTTGTTGCCCCCACTAAAGTAAAGGGTTGCAGATCAATGCGCACGGAGCGTGCCGCCGGGCCTTCACCGATCACCAGATCAAGCTGGAAGTCTTCGACCGCCGGATAAAGAATTTCTTCGACCGCCGGGCTGAGGCGATGAATTTCATCAATGAACAAGACATCCCGCGCCTCAAGATTGGTCAGAATGGCGGCGAGATCACCGGCTTTAGCGATCACCGGACCCGATGTCGCCCGAAAACCAACACCAAGTTCCCGCGACACAATTTGAGCCAACGTCGTTTTGCCAAGCCCCGGAGGACCAAACAGCAAAACGTGATCCATCGCCTCACTACGCCCGCGCGCGGCCTCAACAAAAACCCGGAGATTGTCACAGACGCTACGCTGGCCGACAAATTCAACAAGGGTTTGCGGGCGCGTTTGCGCATCCGCAACATCATCAACACCGGTGTCAGGATTGATCAAACGCTCCTCATCCATGGGCACTTAACTCCGATAAGCCGTCTTTGATCAAAACCTCAACTGAAGCATCTGCCCCCAGCTTCGCCGCAGCCTGATGCACCACCCGGAACGCATCTGAGCGGCCATAGCCAAGATTTACCAGTGCCGAAACCGCATCATTAGCGAATTGACTGCCACCATCAGCGTACGCAACTTCACCTTCTAAGACGGCCGTCGTTGAACCGAGTGAGATACCGCCAACCTTATCTTTAAGCTCACTTAAAATCCGGGTCGCCAATTTAGGTCCAACGCCGGGTGCCTGGGTCACCGCCGCTTTATCTTGCGCGGCAATCGCCTGCACTAAATTGTCAGGGGACAAAACGGATAAGATAGCCAGGCAAACTTTGGCGCCAACACCTTGCACTGTTATCAGCAGTTTAAACCAGGCGCGCTCAGCTTCATCGGCAAAGCCATAAAGGTGAATATGATCTTCCCGCACATGAGTTTCAATCATCACCGACACGGTACCGGTTGCCGTTGCCAGCATATTGAGGGTGCGATTGGAACAAAATACCGAATAGCCGACCCCGCCAACATCAATGATAACATAATCTTCGCCGGTGGAATCAACCAGACCTGTCAGCTTGGCAAGCATACCTAAATCTCCTGGGCGACCGCCATCAATGCAGTCTGATGCACCGCCGAGCCCCGGTGGTGGGCATGACAAATCGCAATGGCCAGCGCATCCGCTGAATCGGTTGACTGAAAATCACACCCTGGCAACAGGGTTTTTATCATCATTTGTACTTGTTCCTTCGCCGCGTGCCCCGAACCGACGAGAGATTTCTTGACGAGATTCGGTGAATACTCCGCCACCGGTAGACCAAATTTTGATGGCACAAATAAGGCAATGCCACGCGCTTGTCCCAATTTCAGGGTCGAAGCCGCATTAACATTAACAAAAGTCTCCTCAACGGCAACTTCTGCCGGCTGAAAATCTTCGAGAATTTGGGTAAGACCATCGTGCAATTGAACAAGCCGTTCGGCTAGACTAAGAACAGCATCACTTTTAACGACGCCGTCGCCAACATAGGTCAAACGGTTGCCGTCAGACTCTATGATGCCCCAACCGGTATTACGCAATCCTGGATCGATGCCGAGTAACCTCATACTTCCCCAACAAAACTAATATCCCAGGATAATAAATACTCGTTAATTAAGCGCTAAAACTTAGGCACTTAATTTGGCCATGACTTCATCAGACATTTCGAAATTTGCCGATACGCGCTGGACATCATCATTATCTTCCAAAGCCTCAAACAAGCGCATGATGGTTTCAGCTTCTTTATCACTCACTTCGACTGAATTTTGTGGCCGCCAATCAAGCTGAGCAGACTCGGGATCGCCGAGCACGCTGGTAAGAGCTTCGCAAACCGTGTGAAAATCATCAGGCTGACAAAAGATATCGTGGCCGGCGTCGTTATTTTCGACATCTTCGGCGCCCGCTTCTAGTGCAGCTTCAAAAATATCATCAGGCGAACCTGATTCCGCTGGATAGTGAATCGCCCCCATGCGATCGAACATAAAACTCACGGCACCGGTTTCGCCTAAATTTCCACCGTTCTTGGAGAACGCCGTCCGTACATCCGACGCCGTTCGATTGCGGTTATCAGTCAAAGCTTCGACAATGACGGCGATACCGCCCGGACCATAGCCCTCATAGCGCACTTCATCAAATACATCTCCATCATCTCCACCAGCGACCTTTTTGATTGCCCGGTCGATATTATCTTTCGGCATATTAGCCGCCCGGCAGGCCTGAATCGCTGTACGCAAACGTGGATTAGCATCGGGATCGGGCAGACCCGATTTTGCCGCGACAGTAACTTCGCGAATGAGCTTGGCAAATATCTTGGCGCGCTTTTTATCCTGCGCGCCTTTGCGATGCATAATGTTTTTAAACTGGGAATGACCAGCCATGTGTAGTTTCTTTTTATTTAGTGGAACAAGAGACTTTCATTACCACACTTATTTCAACTCCGCACCCCCAACTATAGCGTCTTTTCAACATCAATTTAGAGAGTTGTTTGTGGGAATTTTCTACGAATATTAGATTTCTCACCAGGACGTGAGAAAAAGGTGAGATTTAGTAGCGCTTAGTTAATTTGAACGTGATCGCAGTGAGGCCCAAGTAGGAGATATCCTCAACTATCTTAGAAGATCTTTTGATATATCAACCTCCCACCTGCATTTTAAAATTAGCTCAATTGCTGTTGCCATCACGGTTGTCGCCTTTGGATTAGCAATCCCATCTTAAGCCCAGCCCGATACAAATTCGGTGCTTTATCAACAAGGCGTGGATATCATAGGTGAGCTTACTTTGCTTCACGAAGCCAACGGCTCACATGCTAAAAAAGTGCGCAATGTACCGGCTATCACTAATCGCCTGCCTCGTCACGT
>CAJWIB010000147.1 GCA_913041095.1 uncultured Rhodospirillaceae bacterium
GTTAAATCAGCATGTGAACAGGCATATGGCGTCAATGTTGATATCTACCCCATGGACCTCAGCAAGAACACTGACCAATCCGAGCTTTCCCGACAAACCGCAGACGCTGATATTTTGGTCAATAATGCCGGTGCAATTCCAAAAGGAAAAATTCATGAGATTGATGAAGCACAATGGCGTGACGTTTGGGATTTAAAAGTTTTTGGCTACATCAATTTATGCCGCGACTTTTATGGTTTTATGAAAGAGCGGGGTGATGGCGTTATTATCAATATTATCGGTAACGGCGGTGAAAAGCCGGTATCGGATTATATCGCCGGCAGTACCGGTAATGCAGCCCTCATGGCGTTTACCCGTGCCCTAGGTGGAGACAGCCCCAATGATGGTATCCGTGTTGTTGGTCTTAACCCGGGGCCGGTTTCAACTGAAAAATTAGTCTCAATGATGAAAAAGGCGGCGCTCGACAAATGGGGGGATGAAAGCCGTTACCAGGAATTCTATGAACCCTTTGCCTTTGACCGAGTGGCTACACCAGAGGAAATAGCTACCATGGCCGTTTTCCTGGCTTCCCCCTTATCTGCCTACACCAGTGGTACAATTATCACGGTCGACGGCGGTATGGTGAATAAAGGGCCGTTGTTCTAGACATTCCAAATATACTGACCAAATACTAACCCCCTGTATCTTAGGCTTTATAATGTCTATATGAAAAATATTTAGACTGTCCATTTTTATATGTTCAAATACGTATATGGACAGCCTAAATGTCTCTGGGAGTGAATAAACACTACGGATAAGCTAATGCTGAGCAGTAAAGAACTAATGGATAAAGTTGAAAACAAATAATCAACCATTCTTGCCACGCATGATGCGGGCCTTGTCGCGCTTCCAGTCGCGGGCTTTATCGGATTGGCGTTTATCATATTGGCGTTTACCTTTGGCCATACCCAAATCAACTTTCAACATGCCTCGTTTATTGAAATAGAGTGACAAAGGCACAATCGTCATTCCTTCCCGATTGACTGCATTGAACATTTTCGCCAACTCTTTTTTGTGCAGTAGCAGTTTGCGCGGTCGCCGGGTTTCATGCTGATCGCGCCCGCCCGCTTGATATTCAGGTATATAAGCATTGATCAGATATAACTCACCGCCCTCTTCCGAGGCATAGGCTTCTTCAATGCTGACCCGGCCTGAACGGATGGATTTAATCTCGGTGCCTTGCAGGGCGATACCAGCCTCGTAATTATCTTCGATAAAATAGTCATGGCGCGCTTTACGGTTCCGCGCCGCTATGTTCTCGCTGGATTTTTTCTTTTTTGACATCGCACTAGAGTTTAGGACAGAATGCCGGCGCCTTTGAGGGCATTTTCGACAGCTGTTTTGCTGCTATCGGCAATCTCACAGATCGGCAGGCGCGCATCAGCGGAGGCAAGGCCGAGCAATTCGGCGGCATATTTCACCGGTCCCGGACTGGTTTCGCAGAACATCGCCGAATGCACCGGCATCAGCAGGTCTTGCAGCTCCATTGCGCGGGCGACATTGCCGTCAAACCAGGCTGCCTGCATTTCCGCACATAGTTTTGGCGCGATATTACCGGTCACTGAAATGCAGCCATGACCGCCACCCGCATTAAACGGAATGGCGGTGCCATCCTCACCTGAGAGTTGGACGAAGTCTCTGCCACAGGCCGCCGCCGTCAGCATCGGCCGGTTGAGATCGCCGGTTGCGTCTTTGATACCGGCAATGTTTGGTAGTTCGGCCAGCCGCGCCATCGTCTGGACACTCATATCGACAATACTACGCCCCGGAATATTATAGATGATAACCGGAATATCAGCTTGCGACTGGATGGCATCATAGTGACGGTACAACCCTTCCTGAGTCGGTTTGTTGTAATAAGGCGTCACCACCAACGCTGCATCGGCGCCGGCAGTCTTCGCATGTTTGGAGAGTATGATCGCTTCTTCGGTCGAGTTTGAGCCGGCACCAGCAATTACCGGCACTCGGCCAGCTGCCACTTCGATGCAAATTTCCACCACCCGCATATGTTCTTCATGGCTGAGGGTTGGCGATTCGCCGGTTGTGCCAACCGGCACCAGTCCATTTGTTCCCTCGTTAATCTGCCACTCGACAAAATTACGGGAAGCCTCCTCGTCGACCTGACCGCCTTTAAACGGCGTGATGAGGGCAACGAACGATCCTTTAAACATACTCTCTCTCCTAAAATTCGTGGCAGAACATAGCCCTAGCAGCTGTTGGCGGCAAGATGTGATGCGCTATTATTTTGAAATTTCTTGACCCATTGTTTGGTTCGGTTCCTCCCACTAGACTCTTTCTAACAATTATTTAATCAATTTAGGGAATTATCACTAAAGAGGAGTCGAATGCGTTATTCCATTCTCATTGGAATAAGTATTATTTTGCTGGCAAGTGGTGTCAGCGAATTTGCGCGAGCGAACGACTGGATAGATTCCGCCAATAAGTCTGTTACTTTGTCTAAGCAGGACGTTCGCGCTGCTGCCAGTATTCAGAAATTGGTAAAGCGTAATAAATGGCAAGATATTAAAAAACAAACTGGGCGGATTAATAATAAAATCTTACAGCGTGCTCTTACCTGGCAGCGTTATGCTGCACGGAATTCAGGTGCTTCCTATTATGACATTGTCCGGTTTATAGCCGAGCGATCCAACTGGCCGTCGCAACGCGGCCTGCGGCAACGCGCTGAAGAAGCCATGACAGCTGATATGGACCCAGATAGGGTTGTTAAATGGTTCGAAGACCAGGCGCCGATGACGCCGGATGGTGGTATTAGGTTGGGAGCTGCTCTGTTGATGCTTAATAAAAAATCCGAGGCGGAAAAAGTTCTACAAAGTACTTGGGTGCATGGTAATTTTGGGGCTCGGCAGGAGCGTCAATTTTATAAAAACTATCGCCGCTATTTAACCCGGGAAAACCACATTGAACGGCTGGAGCGATTGTTATGGCGAGGCCGGTACTATCCTGTGCGTCGGATGCTGATGAAAGTAAACAAGGATTATCGCGCCCTGGCTTTTGCCCGGATTACCCTCCGGCGTTATCGCGGCGCGGTTGACCGCGCCATCTCTAAAGTGCCGGAAAAGCTGATTAATCATCCAGGCTTGGTATTTGAAAGACTTCGCTGGCGGCGGCGCAAAGGGCGTGATCTCGATGCCCGAAAGCTGCTTGAAAACCTGCCGGAGAATCTCAGCCATCCCGAACGCTGGTGGCAGGAGAAAGCCTTGCTTGCCCGCCGGGCCTTGCATGCTGGTCATATTTCCGAAGCTTATAAATTAGTGAAAGATCATCGGCTGCAAAAAGGCGAAGGCTTTGTTGAAGGTGAATGGCTGGCCGGGTGGATAGCTCTAAGGTTTTTGAAAGAAAGTAAGCCGGCCTTTAAACATTTCGTCGCTTTGTTTGAAGCGGCAAAATATCCGATCAGCCGTGCCCGTGGCGCCTATTGGGCTGGCCGCGCCGCCGAAGCAATGGAGAAGCCAGAACTTTCTAACATCTGGTTCGATAAAGCAGCCATTTACTCCATGACCTATTATGGCCAACTTGCGGCTGCTAAAAAATCTACTGATAAGCATATCCAGTTTCCGCCCTCGCCGGTAAACGGCAGCAAAGACGCCGAAAAATTTGAAGCAGATGAAATAGTTAGCGTCGTTCGAGTGCTCGCCAGCGCGGGGCTTTTTGATCTTTTGCGACCTTTCATACGCAAACTCAATAAAGAAGATGCGTCACCGGCGTGGCGAGCGAACGTTGCCAAATTGGCCCGGCAAAGCGGACGTCCCGACCTTGCGATCTACACGGCCAAGCAAGCTTACCGGGATGGCATTACGCTCGCCGAGGAAGGATATCCAGTTTTGCTGATTTCGGAAAAATCAACAATGGATACAGCACTCCTGCATGCTCTCATCCGCCAGGAAAGCGCCTTTAATATTAAAGCCGTCAGCCATGCCGGAGCCCGCGGTCTCATGCAAATTATGCCGGCAACAGCCAAGCGAGTGGCGAAAAAGTATAAACTACCCTATCGCCGAAAAAACCTAACAACCGATATGGAGTACAATCTCCAACTCGGTCAAGCCTATTTGTCAGGACTTCTTGAGCAATATAACGGCTCTTATGTATTGTCCTTGGCGGCTTATAATGCCGGGCTTAAGCGGGCTAATCGCTGGATCAAGCGCAATGGTGATCCGCGCGATAAAAACGTTGATGCCATAGATTGGGTCGAAATGATCCCCTTCCGTGAGACCCGCAATTACGTCCAGCGCGTTATCGAAAATCTTCATGTCTATCGCAAGCGCCTCAATCAAAACGAAATTGCGTTTGATCCTGAAGGTGATTTACGGCGCTAGGAGTCAAAAACATTGCCATCCATCCCCACTATCAGCGACGTTGAAGCCGCAGCGCAACGCCTGACCGGCTATGCCGTCCAAACACCGGTTCTAGAATCCGAACGGATAAATGATCAGCTTGGCTGCCGCCTTTTGATTAAAGCGGAATGCCTGCAACGCACGGGCTCTTTCAAATTTCGTGGTGCCTTCAATATGATTTCCGGGCTCTCAGATGAAGAAAGATCACAGGGTGTTGTCGCATTTTCATCTGGTAATCATGCGCAAGGTGTAGCGGCAGCGGCTAAAATACTCGGTATTAAAGCAAGCATTGTGATGCCGACAAATGCACCACAAATAAAGATCGACAATACGCGAGGCGATGGTGCGGATGTCATACTCTATAACCGGGCAGACGGTAACCGGGTGGCGATTGCCAAAAATATCATCGCTGAAACCGGAGCTACATTGGTACCACCGTATAACGCCCCTGAAATCATGGTCGGTCAGGGCACACTTGGTCTCGAACTTTTCCAACAAACCAAGGATAGGAGCGTTTGCTTGGATTATTTGCTCGGTCCTTGCAGCGGCGGCGGTATGATTAGCGGCTCGGCTATCGTTTTTAATGATAGATCTCATAGTACCAAAATCTATACCGTCGAACCTGTTGGTTATGACGATACCGCTTTATCTTTGGCAAAAGGTGAACGCGTAAAAATTGAACCGGGCACGCCATCATTCTGTGATGCGCTGTTGTTGGAAACACCGGGTGAAACAACTTTTGCCGTCAATAATGAATTACTCGCAGGTGGCTTAGTCGTCAGCCAGGCTGAGACTGCCGTGGCGATGAAAACCGCCTTTCGAGAATATAAAATTATTGTTGAACCCAGTGGCGCCGTCGCTTTAGCCGCAGCTTTATCAGGAAAAATAAATACTCAAGACAAAACGGTTGGCATTATTTGTACCGGCGGTAACGTTGACGCCACCACTTTCAAAGACGTGCTAAATGGGGAATATGACTAGGCTTTTACCGGTTCCGCTATCGATTTTTTTGGCGGATGTTCAGGTTTATTTTTTGATTCCTCTTTAACCTGCAGATTTATTGTATCTTCACCCGATTTTTTATCGGATTCGACGCGGCGGCAATGGCCTTCTAAGAAAGCACCTTGCTCAATGGCCAGATTGCCATGCAGAATATCGCCTAACACATGTGCAGTTTTTGCTAAAGAGACGGAAGTTGCCCTGATTTGGCCAGTGACATGGCCATGAACACGTACACTTTCCGCGGTAATCTCGCCGTTTACCTGAGCGGTCTCACCAACAATTAAAACGTCAGAATGGATACCACCTTCGACTCTACCATCAATTTGGATTTCACCGTCGCTATGAAGATTACCTGTGACTGTAAGACCCGTGCTCAAAAGTGACGGAGGAGATGATACTTTAGGAACGAGATTCTTCTCGTCTTCTTTAGTGCCTTTTGTAAACATATCTTCCGGCCTTGATAAATCGCCAAGGATTTTTGTGTTTACCTTTCACTATAACTTCATAGTGAAGGTGAGGCCCAGTACTACGACCAGAACTCCCCATCAATCCTATCTTGGTGCGATAATTCACTTTTTGACCGCGTTTAACAAGAATCTTATGCAAATGACCATATTTCGTTCTAAATCCAAGACCGTGATCAATTTCGACTAATTTTCCGTATTTGCCTTTTCGTCCCGCATATCGCACTCTTCCAGGGGCCGTCACATAGACGGAAGCGTGCTTCAAGCCGCCAAAATCCATGCCATAATGAACCGCCCAGCGTTTATTGATTGGGTCACGGCGCTTGCCGTAATGACTCGAAATACTGAAATAATCCAATGGGGCTGCGAGCGGGAGACGCTTCATTATATCTTGGAGTTCAGTAAATTGCTGAAGCTGCGAATTGAGATTACTGAGGTTGGCTTTCAGACGTTGGGCTGGCTCCGTATCCGGCGCGAAGGCGATAAATGGACCGCCCTGCCCTAACTTTTTCTTTGACCTGTCTTGATTTCCCTTCAGCAACTGAGCAACTTTTAAACCGGTGTGTTTTAAAACAAAATGAATGTCATCGATGCTTGATTTGGTACGCTCGGTCAAATTTATAAGAATGTCTTTTTCCGATTTATGGAGAGTTTCAAGATCATTTTCTAGCTTTGCCACAGTCCGTGAAAGCTTTTTGCTTTGAGAACGGGCAAAATTTCTTTGTGATAATGCACTTTCGAGATCGGTCGTAACGGAATTTAGATTGCCTTTGAGATTGAAGTTATGGCTGTTCAACTCCTTCATCTCATTTTCTAGCTTTGCCACAGTCCGTGAAAGCTTTTTGCTTTGAGAACGGGCAAAATTTCTTTGTGATAATGCACTTTCGAGATCGGTCGTAACGGAATTTAGATTGCCTTTGAGATTGAAGTTATGGCTGTTCAACTCCTTCATCTCATT
>CAJWIB010000148.1 GCA_913041095.1 uncultured Rhodospirillaceae bacterium
TCAATTGTAATCCGGAAACCGTCTCGACCGATTACGATACCTCGGACCGTCTTTATTTTGAGCCGCTCACCTCAGAGGATGTCATTGAACTGATCCGGGCAGAACAGGTCAACGGTAAGGTTCACGGCGTAATTGTTCAGTTTGGCGGCCAGACACCGCTGAAACTGGCGGCAGCGCTAGAAGCGGCCAACATTCCGATCCTCGGCACGTCGCCCGACGCGATCGATCTTGCCGAAGACCGCGAACGCTTTCAACAATTGCTCGAAGACCTCAAGCTTAAACAGCCACCAAACGGTATTGCGCGCTCAGCCGAGGAAGCCGAAAAAATCGCTGAAGAAATTGGCTATCCGGTGGTGATCCGCCCGAGCTACGTATTAGGCGGACGGGCGATGGAAATCGTTCATGATGTTGAAAACCTGCGCCGCTACATAAAAACTGCTGTGGTCGTGTCGGGTGACAGCCCGGTGCTGATCGATTGGTATCTGCGCGACGCCATCGAAGTTGATGTCGATGCCATCTGCGACGGCAAGGATGTTTATGTTTCCGGCATTATGGAGCACATCGAAGAAGCCGGCATTCACTCCGGTGACAGTGCCTGCTCCCTGCCGCCCTATTCGCTGCCGGATGATATTATTCAGGAACTCCGCCGCCAGACCGAAGCGCTGGCTTTGGCGCTTAATGTTATAGGCCTCATGAACGTACAATACGCCATCCAGGACGGCATGGTGTTTGTCCTTGAAGTCAATCCGCGGGCCAGCCGGACAGTGCCGTTTGTGGCCAAGGCGACCGGTGTACCGATTGCCAAAATCGCCGCCCGGGTGATGATCGGTGAAAAGCTTGCTAGCTTTAATTTGGTAGAAAATTTAAAACCCTCCCATACAGCCGTGAAAGAAGCGGTCTTCCCCTTCGCGCGTTTCCCGGGCGTTGACATTATCCTCGGACCCGAGATGAAATCGACCGGCGAAGTGATGGGAATCGATAAAGATTTCCCGAGCGCTTTTGCCAAATCTCAATTGGGCGCCGGCACCATCCTGCCAGCCGAAGGTACGGTCTTTATCTCGGTCAAAGACAGCGACAAGCAGGCAGGCTGCCAGATAGCCCGTGACCTCAACGGGCTCGGTTTTAAAATATTAGCCACCGGTGGAACGGCCAAATTCTTTGCTGATAAAGGCATTGATGTCGAGCGGGTCAATAAAGTGCTGCAAGGGCATCCCCATTGCGTCGATGCAATTCTCTCCCGCGAGGTACAAATGATCGTCAACACCACCGAAGGGGCGCAAGCTATATTCGATAGCTTTTCTATCCGAAGCTCGGCGCTCACCAATAATGTCCCCCACTACACGACCATGGCCGGCGCGGCGGCAGCGGTTGGCGCGATCCGCATGCAAGATGCTCAAGGAGCAAATACCGATAAGGGACTTGAAGTTACTCCTCTACAATCCTATGCTAAGAGTTCAGCATGATTGATTTTATTTCGGTTACCCTGCGGTTATAGATCGCGGGCCCCAAACTTTTTTGCTATTTTTTTGCTGATTATCAGCAAATTATTGTGATGCTTAATTATTAAGGTTTGTTGTTATGGAAAAGGTTCCAATGACGGCCGATGGATTATCGGCTTTGGAAGAAGAATTAAAGCATTTGAAATTCGTCGAGCGTCAGAAAGTGGTTAAAGCAATCGAAGTTGCCCGTGAACATGGCGATCTGTCAGAGAACGCCGAGTATCATGCTGCACGTGAGAAGCAGAGTTTCATTGAAGGCCGGGTGCTGGAACTCGAGTCGATCATCAGCCTGGCTGATGTGATTGACCCGAAAACACTTTCCGGAGATATTGTGCGCTTTGGCGCCACCGTTGTATTGGCCGATGAAAACACGGATGAAGAAACCAAATTTCAAATCGTCGGCACCCATGAAGCCGAGGTTGAGAAAGGCCGTTTGTCTATCATCTCACCGACCGCCCGCGCGCTGATCGGCAAATCTTTGGGCGATAGCGTCGAGGTCACCACCCCCGGCGGCTCCAAATCCTACGAGATCATCAAGGTTCAGTTTAAATAGAGAGAGATTCGTTAATTAGGTGTCAGTAATTAGGTGGCTGTCACCGAATTAATTTTTTAGCGCGGATCTGAAAAACCCGCCTTTGGCCCCACCATATTTTATATTATAATTGAGGCTGACCCATCTAACGCCATTTAGGTGTTATCATGGGGG
This sequence comes from uncultured Rhodospirillaceae bacterium, assembly GCA_913041095.1. Taxonomy (GTDB): domain Bacteria; phylum Pseudomonadota; class Alphaproteobacteria; order Rhodospirillales; family UBA2165; genus TMED23. Next base: position 2,206 of record CAJWIB010000148.1, read on the forward strand.
TAATGAGAAAGAGCCAACAATCAACCTGTTGATTTAGACGGCGCACTTTTCTTGAATCTGGGTTGGAGTTATTGGCCATTTATTGGTCAAGTCTTTCAACAGTTTCTAGATGTCTTCTTTCTGCATTTTTTTCTACATTTAGTTCTTTAGTGCAGTCTTTGCTCATTCTAATTTCTCTTTTGCTAATTTGAGTGAGCTTTCTATTAATACCTAATTTATCTCATATTCAAAATATATATTATAAATTATTTCCATTTAATTAATATTTTAATCCTTATATATAATAATTATTAGGCTAATTAGCATAAATATCACTGCTTATTTAGCTTTTAATTATTAAGCTAAATTAACAAAATATTGAAAATTCAGGCGTCCGAACCGCCATCACTCGCATCAAGTCCGACCGGGACGCCGGGGGCGAGTTTAGAGGTGCGGATGGCGAGGGCTGATTTGACATGGGCGACATTCGGGGCAGCGGTTAGTTTTTTCATGACGAAATTCTGATAGGTCTCCCAATCCTCGGCAACGACTTTAAGCAAGAAATCAGTTTCGCCAGCCAGCATGTGGCACTCACGTACTTCGACCCAGGAATCGATCAAGCTTTCAAAGGCGACCAGATCGGGTTCGGCCTGGCTGGATAGACCAACCTGGGCAAAGACGGTGACATTATAGCCGAGCTCGGTCGGTTCCAAATCTGCATGGTAGCCGCGAATCAGTCCGGCTTCTTCGAGCGCTCTAACCCGGCGTAGACAGGGCGGCGCCGAAATGTCGACCCGCTTAGCCAACTCAACATTGGTGATGCGGCCATTATCTCTTAGCTCACGAAGAATTTTGCGGTCAATGTTATCGAGCTTAACGCGGCTCATGGGATCCACCTTTAATGCCGAACCATTGTAGGACTCACAAACTCTCAGCGCAATAATATTTCAATTTTGGCGAATAATCTTTCGCATAATGAGTGAACAACCGGCTACCATTTGGTTTGCATAGGCGCCACAGATTGACCTCACTAAAACTTGTGGACAACGACTGCGGACGCCCCCTTGCGCGCGCCTCAAGAGCTTTCTATGTTAGGTTCTCATCAAAGACCATCGACCCTCAATTGGAGATCACCCGCCGCATGTCTTCTCAACATCACAAAGTCCTTATTCTCGGCTCCGGCGCTGCCGGACTTACCGCCGCCATCTACGCTGCTCGCGCCGGATTGGAGCCGACCCTCATCCACGGCATGCAGCCGGGTGGTCAAATGACAATCACCACCGATGTTGAAAATTTTCCGGGCTTTCCGGAGGTTGTTCAGGGGCCCTGGCTGATGGAGCAGATGCAAGCCCAGGCCGAAGGCGTCGGCACGACGATGATTTCCGACATGATTGTTGAGGCTGATCTGCAAACGCGGCCCTTCAAGCTGACCGGTGATTCGGGTGATATATTTACGTGTAATGTGTTGATCGTATGCACCGGCGCCCAAGCCAAGTGGCTGGGCATTGAGAGCGAACAGAAATATCAGGGCTTTGGCGTTTCGGCCTGTGCAACTTGCGACGGCTTTTTTTACCGCGGTAAGGAAGTCGCCGTGGTCGGCGGCGGCAATACGGCAGTTGAGGAAGCGATTTATCTCACCAATCACGCGACCAAAGTAAAGCTGATCCACCGCCGCGACGAACTGCGTGCCGAGAAACTTCTGCAGCAGCGCCTGCTCAGCAACCCCAAAATTGAAATATTGTGGGACTCGACGTTGGAAGAAGTGCTCGGCAAACAGGATGGCCCGATGCCCGAGGTCACCGGCATGAAAGTCAATAACGTCAAAACGGATGAGATTACCGAACATAGTCTTGAAGGCGTCTTTATCGCCATCGGCCACAAACCCAATACGGATTTGTTTACCGGTCAGTTGGATATGGATGAAGAAGGCTATCTGATCACCCTACCTGACAGCACGGCAACCAAAATACCGGGTGTTTTTGCCGCTGGTGATGTGCAGGATAATAAATTCCGCCAAGCCGTGACGGCTGCCGGCACCGGCTGCATGGCGGCGCTTGAAGCTGAAAAATACCTCATCGAAGTTGAAGCCACCGAACAAGCGGCAGCCGAGTAAACAAACTTTCTGTATTAATCCCGATCAATATTACGTAAAATGCATAACTTGGTGGGTTAGTCCCATCGATTTTGCATATGTATTTGCTTGATAAGATATAAAATGGATTGGGATAAGCTTCGCATATTTCACGCTGTCGCCGAGGCGGGCAGTTTCACTCATGCCGGCGAAACTCTGAACCTCAGCCAATCGGCCATCAGCCGGCAAATTTCTGCGCTTGAACAGAGCATCAATGTACCGCTGTTTCATCGTCATGCCCGTGGCCTGAAACTCACGGAACAGGGAGAAGATCTCTATCTGACCGCCCACGACGTATTCCACAAAGTCGCAATGACCGTAGCGCGGCTGACCGAAAGCAAGGAGCAGGCGGAAGGGCCGTTAAAAATCACCACGACTGTCGGCTTTGGCTCGGTCTGGCTGACGCCCCGCATCAAAGAATTCATGGATCTCTATCCAGAAATTGATGTCACCATAACGCTGGACTATGACGATCACAATCTGGCGATGCGCGAAGCCGATGTAGCCATTCGCCTGACGCCACCGCGCCAGTCCGATCTCGTGCAGCGCCATTTGATGAACATCCATTACAAAGTTTACGCTTCGCCGGAATATTTACAGGAACACGGCATGCCGAAAACGCCGGAGGAACTGGACAATCATAATCTCGTGACCTTTGGGGACGAAGTCGGTGACCAAACCGATTTGCTGCCGGCGCTTAATTTTCTGCAAGGTGCCGGCGCCAAAGGCAAACGCCGCAAGCCGGTTCTTCAGGTGAACAATATTTACGGCATTTACCGGGCTGTGCGCTCCGGCGTGGGCATCGGCGCCTTACCGGACTATTTTATCGAGGGATCGGTCAATTTAGTGCATATCCTGCCCGAGCTGCAATCACCCCAAACCGAGGTCTATTTCGTCTATCCGGAAGAGCTCAGACAGTCGGCAAGAATTGCCGTATTTAGAGATTTTTTGGTTAGAAAAATTCTCGAAAACAGAAAATAATGCCTTAGCATCAATGGCTTATAAAAACCTATGCATTTTGCGCATGAGTGGTTTGACGTTTCAGCGCTGGTTTTCAAACATAAAAGTATCTATATATCTAATCACGCGACGACAAGTTCGGCGCGACTTCCGGGGCGCAAGGCCCTAGAAGGAAGGGTCTTCGGACCCTACGTCTCCCAGACGTGAAGCCTCCCTGTTAAACTTGCTAGGAAACTCCAGTTTCCTAGCCTTTTTTTTGCGTAATTGGGATTTGTGGTAACGCTGGGTGCCCAATTGAACAGAATTTCAGGCCTTTTTAGCTTGATGCACTGAATATTTCACATACGTTTCATGTATATGACAAAAACAGCCTCAATCATATATATCGGATTTATCCAAACCCCGTTCAAAACAACTGACGAATGCCCAGGACAGGCTCGGCCAGAAAATGGCACCTGCAAAATCGTGATCGATGAAGAGTTTGTACCTGCTATCAAGGGATTAGAAGTCGGTGGCCATATTCAAGTCTTGTATTGGTTCGATCAGGCAGATCGGGACACCCTGCAAGGCGTACCAAAATGGTCAAAGGACAATGAATTACGCGGTGTGTTTTCCACCCGATCACCGGTACGGCCTAATCCGGTTGCATTAAGTACCGTAGAAATTTTATCGATTGATGAGAACGTCTTAACCGTGACGGCGATGGATTGCATCAACGGGACGCCTCTAATTGACATCAAGCCATATATTAATACGTTGGCATAATGCGCCCTGCCACCCTCTCATCAATCCACAACGACCGCCATATAAAAAGTGACCTATACAGTACAGGCTTGAACTATTCAGGGACCGTTTCGCCTGAGCCCCCTAATTCTGCAGGAAAATCTTTTAATTTTGGCAGGCCATCCCGAAAGGGAAGAACGGTTTCCGAATAGTTCACATGCACGCCAGGTTCAAATTTTAAAGAAGGTATTGTGGCGGCATAAACATCCACTAAACCCAGAGGGGCATGTCCCGTCATTACATGTCCGCCACAGTCGCTGCAATATTGTCGTTGGCTCACCTCCGTTTTCTCAAATATCTTTAATTTATCAGCCCCTTGAACTACGCGTACGGCTTCTGGCTTCCATAATGTGAAAGCGTTTACAGGGGCGGCTGACCAAGATCTACAAGACGAACAATGACAGTATCCCATTCCTTCTGGGGCTCCTGTTACCTCTATCTGTATTTGTCCACAAAAACATTTTCCTAGGTGTTTTTCCATTATCTAAATACTCCTCCGTACTGGGGATGAATCGATTGTTTTTCTAAAATAGTTTAACAGTGGACGGCGTTAAATTAAGGGACGTGAAACGCAAGCCTCGCGCGCGAAATGCACGGTCATCGGGCGAGAGAGTTTCGAGACCGATACCACTGGCGGCTCCGGTGACAATGACGGTTTGCTTATTTATATTTAGAACTCCAAATAAAACAAATATACAGCTATTTTTTACTAAAGACCCGCGACATCATCACGTGAA
>CAJWIB010000149.1 GCA_913041095.1 uncultured Rhodospirillaceae bacterium
TTGATGCTCAGATTATTATATTATTGGAATTATTAGGCGTATTGTTGGATATACGAACATTTTTAGTCAAGTATTTGTTCGTGTAAAAAAGAAAAAAAATGATTTAAGATAACGAGATTAACCATTTACTATGCTATGACTAAGGTATTGGAGGAATTCAATTAATGACGGTTAGAGCCTATCAAAAAGTTGTCCGACCAGCGCCATTGTTGGCGGTGGTATTTTGCGCCTTTGTATTAAGTGCTTGCAGCAACACCTCTGAAATCTGGCAACATTCTTCGAAACCCAAAAATCAATGGTCGACGGACATTGCCGCCTGTAAATCCCGGGCCAACACCTTGATTAACCGTCAATTAGACATCGAAAGTGATTCAAGCTTCCGTAATCGTGACGAACTGCAAATGCAATTAGCCACTTATGATGCACGTAAAAATCGCTATTCCTACTTTACCAATTGTCTATCGGGTAAAGGCTATCTCCGAATTTCTTCAAATTAACAATTTCACCAACAATATTTAGAGCTAGTAGATTATAGCTATGGATAAGCCTACTAAAGATGATCTATCGCAGGCTCTTATCGATAATCAGATCGATCTGTCGATCGTGGCGGTTCGCGATATCATTAGAGGCGTCGCTGCGGCGCCCGGACCGGATAGTGCCATCGGCGCAACTGATAACTGGCATACGTTAATTGGCGATCGGGTCTCAGCTGATTTAGCAAACATACTTTCAGTAGAATTGGCGCGCATCCGGGAAATTAACTATGGTATTACCGAGACGTTCTCTACCAGTAAGCGCCTCACCAATTTACGGCAAATTTTAGCGACGCAAAAAATATCCGGCTTTGTCATCCCATTGGCCGATGAACACCAAGGCGAATATGTACCAAAATTTGCCCAACGCTTGGCCTGGTTAACCGGATTTACCGGTTCGGCGGGTCTGGCAATTGTACTCACTGATAAAGCCGCAATCTTTGTCGATGGCCGCTATACCTTACAAGCGAGGGAGCAGGTAGATAACAACCACTTTGAAATAAATCACTCAGTCGACAACCCGGCAGATGCGTGGATCTCAGAAAACCTGAAATCCGGTAACAAACTTGGATTTGATCCGTGGCTGCATACTTCGGACAGCCTTTCGAAATTACGCCAAGCCTGTGACAAGGCCGACGCAAAATTAGTGGCATTAAGCAGCAATCCAGTTGATGCCGTCTGGGATAACCAGCCACCGAAGCCGATAACGCCGGTGGAGCCGTATGACATTCGCTTTGCTGGTCAGAGTTCGGCCGAAAAGCGCGCTATGATATCTGATATTCTGAAAAATGAAGGCGTCGAAGCGAGCATATTAACCGCACCAGATTCAATTGCCTGGCTCGCCAACATACGTGGTGGCGATGTACCTTTTACGCCCTTCACCTTGGCTTTTGGTATTATGCACACCGACGGCTCATTCGATGTTTATACCGATCCCCGCAAATATTCGGATCGTGTTTTAGCAACTTTAGACGACAATATTAAAGTTTACGCGCAAGCAGACTTTCTGCCCGCACTGGAAGAACTTGGCAGCAACAAATTCAAGGTGGGTTTGGATCTGAGCTCTGCCGCCGAGATAATATTGCAAACATTGAAGAACTCGGGTGCCACTGTCCGACGTCTTACTGACCCGTGCCAATTGCCAAAAGCCCGAAAAAATGAGGTTGAATTAGCTGGTATGCGCAATGCGCATTTGCGTGATGGCGTCGCCCTGACCCGCTTTTTAGCCTGGCTTGATGAAAATGCCGAGAACGGAAAAATAACCGAGATGTCGGCTGCCAGCCAATTGGAAATGTTGCGTCGCCAAGGAGATTTTTTTCAAGGGCTTAGCTTTCCCACAATTTCCGGCTCTGGCCCCAATGGCGCTATTGTCCATTACCGGGTTACCAATGAAAGCAATCGAGAACTCGATAAGAATTCGCTCTATCTTGTCGATTCCGGGGCACAATATTTGGATGGTACGACCGATGTGACCAGAACCGTCGCGATTGGCACGCCGAATAGTGAAATGATTGACCGCTTTACCCGCGTCCTTAAAGGACATATTGCTTTGGCTAGCGCAACTTTCCCTGCCGGCACAAGCGGTTCCCAGCTTGATATTTTGGCGCGGGCAGCACTATGGCAAGCCGGATTGGATTACGATCATGGGACGGGCCATGGCGTCGGCAGTTATTTGGGCGTTCACGAGGGACCGCAGCGTATTTCAAAACTGCCGAATCGCATCACACTGGAACCCGGCATGGTGATATCAAATGAACCCGGCTACTATAAGCACGATGAATACGGCATTCGGATTGAAAATTTAATTGTCGTCACCAAAGCGTCAATTTCCGACCAGTCGGAACGCCCGCAATTGTGCTTTGAAACGCTTACGCTGGCACCCATCGATCTTGCCCTTGTCGATGTATCTATGCTGACTGAACTTGAGATTAAGTGGCTCAATACTTATTACGAAAAGGTTCGATCAGCGTTAGAACCACTGATGGATAATAAGTTGAAAGAATGGCTGGCCAAATCTACTAAAGCATTAAAATAAAAGCATTAATTCCTGATAATTTAAATACAGTAACTTTGGTCTATGTTGCCTTTCCAATTGAAATTACACATAAAATTGCATATCTGGTTCAAAATAATAAAAATATCATCGATATTAACGGTAGGACTAAAATATCGGTGCTAGAATATATTATAATATTGATTACGCCCCTACCATGGAACATTAATAGCTGGCACACCAAAAAAACGGTTATTCACTGCTGAAATAAAAATGACGCAGGAAAAGGCCAGAAATACCACAACACGTTTTTGATCAAGCGGACGTGCCTGCCGATGCGCCGGAAAAACCAAATGGTGTGAGCAACGAGTAATTGTCGTCAGCGATACTAGATTTGCAGATCATCCTGCGTAAAAGTGGTCAAAATGCCGCCCCCGCGAGCAGCAATATATTGCTGAAATTCTTGGTGTGTATGAGGATTTCACCTGGGTGCTTGATGAGAGTATCGCCGACATGTCAATGGAAAGCCTACCAATTCTAGTGCTGCTCAAAATACTCTTTCTCAAAGTATTTATGGAAGTTTTCCGCGATGAATTTGGCGATTTCGCCAAGCTCGTGTTACGTGAGCCGGAATTTGCCACAATTTATCTCACACCTGTTGTTGAAGAATTTGGTGATTTCATGTCTGTAGATTTCAACGAAGATCAAGAAGATTCGGTCGGCACCAACGTTGAGTTAAAATGGCGCGGCCAAAAAGATGAAATTATCAAATGGTAGAAAAAGCTAAAACAGGCCCAAAAAGAAGAAGATGAAGAGGCGGTAAAAATAGCAAAACTCAGCAAAAAGCCGGTAAAAACGTAATTTCCTGCTTTTTAACCCCAATTTCAGTATAAATATCATAGCATTACACTTGATTGCGCGCCGGATATGACCATTATAGCGCGTCCTTTAACGGGAATATCGATTCCCAATGGAAATTTGTATTTTGACTATGAGTGACACGACAAAAAAAGATACTAGTTCGAGCACCATTTGGGGTGGTAGATTTGACGGTGGGCCGTCAGAAATCATGGAGCGGATAAACGCTTCCATCGATTTTGATCAGCGGATGTATGCCCAGGATATAGCTGTGTCCAAAGCGCATGCAGCGATGCTCGTCGAACAAAATATCATTTCGGCCGAAGATGGGGCGCGGATAAGTGATGGGCTCGACCAAATTTTGGGAGAAATCGAAGCCGGTGATTTTGAATTTAAAACCGAGCTTGAAGATATTCACATGAATGTCGAAGCCCGGTTAACCAAAATAGTCGGTGGAGCTGCCGGCCGTCTCCATACAGCGCGTTCCAGAAATGACCAAGTGGCGACGGATTTTAAATTATGGGTCAGAGACGAACTCGACCAGTTGGATCATGACCTGCATTCCTTCCAATCTGTGTTGATTACGCGCGCCGAAGAACATGCAGAGACAATCATCCCAGGCTATACGCATTTACAGACGGCGCAACCGGTTACACTTGGCCATCATTTGTTGGCTTATGTCGAAATGATCGGCCGGGATCGGGGCCGGGTGGTCGATTGCCGGGCGAGATTGAACGAAAATCCATTGGGATCAGGTGCTCTGGCGGGAACGTCTTTTCCGATTAACCGGCAGACCACCACTGCGGCACTCGGCTTTGACGCACCGACAGCGAATTCCTTGGATGCCGTTTCGGATCGGGATTTTGCCCTTGAATATCTATCGCTGGCCTCAATTCTTTCGGTTCATTTGTCACGGCTGGCCGAGGAAATTATTGTTTGGGCAAGTGCATCTTTTGGTTTTGTCAATTTACCGGATAGTTTTTCCACCGGTAGTTCGATGCTGCCGCAAAAAAGAAACCCGGATGCTGCGGAACTGGTGCGGGCTAAATCAGGCCGAGTAATCGGCAATCTCAATAGCCTGCTAATTGTCATGAAAAGCCTGCCATTGGCTTACAGTAAAGACATGCAAGAAGATAAAGAACCGGTATTTGAGACCGCTGACACGCTGGCGCTCACGATCGCGGCGATGACCGGCATGTTTGAGGAAATCACCTTCAATTCTGATAATATGCTGGCGGCGGCAATGGCGGCGAATTCAAATGCCATTGACTTGGCCGATTGGCTCGTCAGAGTTCTTGGCAAACCTTTTCGGGAAGCCCATCATATTAGTGGCGCGATGGTAAAACTGGCCGAAAGTAAGGATTGCATGTTAGAAGAACTTTCGCTCGAAGATATGCAAGGTATTGAGCCGGGTATCACGGCAGAAGTTTTATCTGTGCTGGATGTTGAACAGGCATTGAAAGCTCGGTCAAGCTTTGGCGGAACAGCTCCGGCAAACGTGAAAGACGCTTGCGCTCAAGCGCGGCAGAAGTATCTTGGCTAATAGATAGTTTTGGATTTATGCAGATGAACCGACATCGTATGCAAAAATGGATATTATCGTTATTGGTCGCTTTAATGACGCTGCCAATCATGTCAGCGTGCGGCAAGAAAAGCGAGCTGGGTAAACTGCCTGGCAAAGAGACTGAATATCCGCGTAAATATCCCGGTTATTGATCTCAGAAGCAGACTCAGATATGGATCATTTTGACTATAAAAACGGCGCCCTCGCCGCCGAAGACATGCCGATTTCCGATATTGCGGAAGCCATCGGCACGCCTTTTTATTGCTATTCGACGGCGACGATAGAACGTCACTATCGAGTTTTTGAAGAAGCACTGGCTGGTCTTCCAGCGACCATCTGCTATGCCGTTAAAGCCAATTCAAACGTCGCTGTCATCAAAACCCTCGCTGATCTGGGCGCTGGCGCCGATGTGGTGTCATCAGGCGAATTGACGCGCGCCCTCAAAGCCGGAGTGCCGGCCAGTAAAATAATCTTTTCCGGTGTCGGTAAAACGCGTGATGAGCTGACCCACGCACTGAAAGAAAATATCCTGCAGATCAATGTCGAATCTGAGCCGGAATTGCAGGTCTTAAACGAAATTGCCGGTTCAATGGGTATAACGGCTCCGGTTGCGTTTCGCATTAATCCCGATATCGATGCCCATACCCATAACAAAATATCGACCGGGCGGTCGGAAGATAAATTCGGAATTGAGTGGACGCGCATTCATGAGGTCGTTAAAGCAGCAAATAGCCTGTCTCATATCGAGAACGTTGGGCTGGCGATGCATATTGGCTCCCAATTGACCGAGCTTGAACCATTTCGGGACGCTTTCATCCGACTCAAAGATGTCGTCACTATTTTGCGTGCCGACGGGCATAAAATTCCAAGACTTGATCTCGGTGGTGGCCTCGGTATCCCTTACGACACTGCGACGACGCCAAGTCCAGCGGAATACGGCAAAGTCGTCGCCGAAATTCTCGGTGATCTTGACGCTGATTTTTTGTTTGAGCCGGGCCGGCTGATCGTCGGCAATGCAGGAATTCTGGTCACCAGTATTGTTTATGCGAAAGAAGGAGCAACCCGCCGATTCTTGATTTTGGATGCAGCGATGAATGATCTTATGCGGCCCAGCCTGTATGAGGCTAAGCACGATATCATGCCGGTGAGTGAGCCAAACTCAGGCGCAAATCTGGAACGCGTTAATGTTGTTGGCCCGGTATGCGAGACCAGTGACACCTTTGCCACCGAGCTGGACCTGCCATCGGCTGAAGCTGGGGATTTATTGGCGATCCGCTCGGCCGGCGCCTATGGCGCGGTGATGGCATCGACTTATAACAGCCGTGCCCTGATCCCCGAGGTATTGGTCAAGGGTGACGCCTATTCAATTATTCGCGAGCGCATAGAACCAGACACTTTGATAAAGTATGAAAATCTGCCAAACTGGAATTCTTAAACGACGGATTACACCCTATATATCGTTTAGGCCTAGTTAGCCAATTGCATTGGTAGGTGAGAATCTGGCGAACGGTAGTACAAGACACGGCTATTTTTACCAAGCTTATCTCAGACTGGCGCGGCTCAGTCTGACTTGGGAGCGCTATTGAGGAACAAGTTATTCAATATCACTGGCATTCCTGACCAAACCACGCAATACGATGTAATCTTTGCCATCGATGGTTTTGCGTTTTGGACTACCTGCATTTACCTATCGTCCTTCATCCGGAATCGCAACACGTAAACCGATCAACTCAAAGACAACATTGGTGGCAGGAATAAGATCGACAACGATACCACGCTTAAACACCGCGCCAACGCCTAATCCGACGACAACTAC
>CAJWIB010000150.1 GCA_913041095.1 uncultured Rhodospirillaceae bacterium
CTGCAGCTTCTTTTTCTGAGACTTTTAGCGTACTGGTCTCGAGTAAAATTTGACCAGGTTTATCGGTTTGCAAAATACCATCTTCTGCTTCAATGACGTTACACAATGCCCGATAGCTCGGCAAAGAAGAGATCAATATATCAGAATGCTCACCGACCTCCTGAGGTGAGCTTTTAACATCAAGCCCGCGCTTTGCCATTAGGGTACGACGATCTTCGGCAATGTCATAACCACTAACAGTAAATTTATTTGCCAACAAAAGATCAGCAATAACCTCGCCCATAGCGCCGAGGCCAATAACACCAACCGTGCTGCTCCTGCCCAAGATCATGCGATGTCCTGCTCATCAAATTCACCGTAATGCGGATAGCTGTTGATCATATACCAGTGATAAAAATCCCAATACGACTCGGTGGGATATCTGGGCGGGTTATTTTCGTCCTGACAAGTCGGCAAACATGAGCAAATCGGCTCGAAGGCGGTGTTGACAAATACGGCTCCCGAATAGCGATGCTTTTGCACCGGCGCCATGACACGATGGGGTGATGCGCGAAAACGTTCGTTACTCCAGCGTTCGAGGAACTGACCGGTATTAACCAAGATGCACCCATGCATGCGGGGCGGGCGAAACCACTCTTCATCGACATCCAACACTTCGAGACCATCAACATCCGCCTGCGGCAAGAGCGTCATGAAACCCGTGTCGGCATGCGGACCAAGGCCAAATTCATTATCGCCAGCATCAGGGTCAGGCGGATAATGCGCCATCCGGAAATAGGTGTAGTTATTTTCAAAATAAGGGGCGAAAAAATCCCGCTCCAGATCTAAAGCCGTCGCCCAGATCGGCAGAATGCTTTTGCCCAGCTTGGTCATGGCCGTCATATATTCTTGGATAACTTCTTTGAAGCCCGGTAGATTTTCCGGCCACTGATTTTCACCGTAAAACCGTTTCTTTGCTTGCCTGAAAGGATTGTCTTTACCATAGTCAGTAGCGAAAACCGTCGTCTCATTGCTGTCGAATTTGGTGTTTTTATTGTAGGTCGAATGCTTGACGAGGGTTGCCTTTGGGCGAATATAACCGCGCTGATTATCATCCACGGCTATGGAATTTTTTATCTCCATCGATTGGTCGTGAAAACGTTTGTTTTCGGCGAACATATTTTTTATGAGGACGCTGGAGACAGAGTGATTCTCGAGAAAGAAAAATCCATAACGTTCGCAGGCGGTTCGTAATTTAGCCGCTAAGGAATCGAGTGCTGTTTCATCGCCGGCCAAAAAAGAGCCGATATCTAAAACTGGTAATTCTTGAGTTCTAACAATTTCAATTTTATTGGACATTTCGCCTGCTTCCGTTTTTTTGGTAACGAAATATACACCGAAAATTGTAGGCACATTGCTAATAAACTGCAATGAAAAAGGGCTAAAGATCAGCAACAAACTCGGCGCGAAACGAAGATAACGGCAGCGGTTCAGATTCACCGCTACCATCAATCCACATATCAAAAACGATTTCTTTTTTCGGGGTAACTTCGATCAACCGTGCTTGAGCGAAGGCGTTGTTAATGTCAGCTGTTGCTTCTCCATCGATGGTACAAACGCCTCCATAGGTCATAAAGGTATTACCGGTTTGCGGCAATCGGTAGGCACCGCCTTGATAACACGCAAATAAGCGCTCCTCTGGGTCTTTACCAAAAGCCCAAACTTGCTCGACGGTCATGGCATCTTCATCAACGGCAAATTCCACTACCCGGCTATAGCTTTCTCGGTCCGTCATTTTCTCAGCAAACGGCGTTGCCCGGAAGTTCCCATTGTCAAAACATAGAATGGTGCCACTTGGTGTCACCGAACAATCATGCTGATGATATTGCCACTCGAGCTTGCCGACAGGTTTAAGTAGTTTATCCGACCAAGGCTGTTGCCAATTGCCGGGGTCACCGAGTATCCACTTAAGCTCACCCGAACCACGATCGAACTTGATGATACAATCCTGAGTGCGCAGAGACACCATGATCGAGTTATCCGCCGCATCAAAGGTCACCGCATTGGCATGACACCAGTCGTTACTGTTGGTAAAACCGCGGGCTTGCCAATAGGGTGAGCAACTGTCGTAACACAGCCGGTAAGGATCCAGCAAGTCCAGCATCGGCCAGCGGTTTAAGACTTTGCCTTCGGGCGAGACTTCAAGCACAACATCGCCAACAACAGTGGCAGTATAGCGAGCAGCATTAGGATCGCTGTCATCTACCGGCCAATCCTCATATTCCCGCGCCTCGGCACTAAGCAGCAAGAGGTTGCCATTGGGAAAAATATTAATCGTGTGATGAAACAGCTCGGCTTCTATTTCGATGCTGTCTATGGGCGGCGCATGATCTTGATATTTACCGGCGACATGCCATTGGCGCACCGGCTTACCTGCCCACGTCACTTCTCGTATCAGTCCGACACTGGTTTGGGAAAACAGCAGATTGCCATTTGCTAACGACCGCACATCCTGCGACGGCACATCGAACTGAAAATTTAGCGGAAACTCACCCGCTTGATTGAGGCCAAGGATCCAGCCCAAATCTCCGATCCGGTCCGCGGAGCCACCAGGCCGGACATTAAATATCATCATGCCCGGCTCACGTTTTTCGGACAGGCAGACATCGATGCGATGGGGTGGCAAGGCTAAATTAGGCACTAAACACGACAGTAGATAATGCTAAAATATTTCATCGAAGAGCAGCACCCAATCTATGGAATGTCTGGCAGCTTAGCGATAACTTATTGCAGTTTCAAATCAAACTTTTAATTTTGCCGGACATAACGCGGCACAAAATAAATCACGAAAATAACTACCGATACGCCTGTGGAATAATAACTTGGCACCACCAAGCCAAATCCGACAGCACCGAGTAATAAGCGTTCCCACAATACCAGGTGATCTTGGAAGTAAGATTCAAGAGCAGCGGCAATTAAAATTAGACCAATAATTGCGGTAACGAGAGAAACGGCAATCACGTACCAGGAGCCGATCATCAGGAGCTCGGGGCCATAGACAAAAACAAATGGTACGATAAAGGCAGCCAGCGCAAACTTTACCGCCATCACAGCTATCAGCAGCGGATTATCTTCGGCAATCGAGGACGCCGCATAGGCCGCTACTGCCACCGGTGGGGTAATTGCCGACATAACGGCATAATATAGAACGAACATATTAGCCGTTAATACCGGCACCCCGATATCGGTTAATATCGGCGACATCAATGAAGCAGCAATAATGTAGGCAGCAGGCGTCGGCATACCGAGGCCCAATACAACGGTTATCGCCGCCGTCACCAGCAATGTCAAAAACGTTTGCTGGTCAGTGAGTAAATTGACCAGATGCGAAATTTTTCCAACCAGGCCAGTCATCGTGATACCACCCATAATCAGGCCCGCTGCAGCACAGGCGCCGGCAACGGGCACCATCCGATAACAGGTTTCACTTAATACTTTTGCCAAAGCAATCGGACCGATGCGTGAACTGGCTTTAAATAGCGATACCGCAAATACGGCGACAGTGCCCATAATCCCCACCATCGTCGGTGTAAAGCCCATCAATAGCGCTCCCGTCAAAATAACCAAAGGCACAATAAATAAGCCGCCGCCTTTCATGGTCGATAGCATGGAGGGAATGAGGCTATCGTCGAGACGACCAAAACCCAAACGCAAGGAAGAATAATGAACCTGAGCGTAAATCGAAACGTAATAGAGAATCGCAGGCAAAAAAGCGGCGATCGCAATTTGGCGATATTCAACACCAGCAAAATCCACCATTAAAAAGGCGGCGGTGCCCAATACCGGCGGTACCAGGCTACCGCCGGTCGAAGCTGCCACTTCAATGGCGCCGGCATGTGCACCCCGGTAGCCGAGCCGTTTCATAATGGGGATTGTTATTGATCCAGTCGTCACCACATCAGAGGTCGGGCTACCCGACAGCATACCGTACATGCCGGACGATATAACCGCGACCTTGGCGGGACCACCAGGCCGCTTACCGCTGATTGCAGCGGCAAAATTGAAGAAAAAATCACCTCCTCCACAGGCGTGGAGGATTGTTCCGAACATCACAAACATGAAGGCATAGGTCGCCGCCACTCGAAGCGGCAGGCCAAATATACCATCAGTGGTAAAAACAGTAATTTCAATAAAATGTAGATAGTCAATCTTCCCGTGCTGAAGAACACCGCTTAAATTGTCACCGAACAAATTGTATACCGCAAAGATTACCACCAGAGCAGTCAAGCCGAGCCCAGTAGTTCGCCTAGTGATCTCGAGCGTAATTATAAAAACCAAAGTGCCGAAAATTACGTCTAACTGAGTTAATTCATCTAACAGAGCAATACGATTAATAATCGTCGGTGCTTGGATAGCAAAATAGACACCGACAGCAATGCTCGCCAAGGCAAGCGCTGCATCGATGATCGACGGCCTATCAATATTTGAATCTTCAAATGCGCCGGTTGTCAGGAATGCTAAGGCCCCCACACCGGAAAAGAATAGAACAGTCAAGGTCCAAGGCGCAATAATGACAATAGTGGCAGCAACAATAACATAGATGCCCACCGCTACGGCGAAGGGCGTAAAAATCCATTCATAGATTCCTTCAGGGCGCCGCCTCGCGCCCACAGAGAACCACGTTTTTAGGGATAAAAGCGTTGCTAAATTCATGGTTAATTACCAACAGAAAAGACATGCGGAAAATCTCCGCACGTCTTTCTTCTGTGGTGTAACGAACCGGTTATTTCAAACCTTTTTCTTTAAAATATTTCAGCGAGCCCGGATGATGCGGTGCATTACTAGCCTGAGCTAAAACCGCTGTTGTCGCCGTCTTTTTAATCAGACGATGAGACTTATTCTTAAAAGTCTCAATTTGTTCAACCATAGCTTTGGTAATGTTGTAAGCCAACTTGGCATCCATATTTGCGTTAGCGACAATAACGGCACCCATGCAAACGCTGACCGCTCCATTTGGAGACCATTTATATTCACCGGGCTTAACATTACAGACTTCGCCACCAAATTCTTTGGCAACTTTTGCTGCAACACTTGGGCCATAGCTTAACAACACAGGTGAAGAATTTTTGGCAATTTCCCGAACCCGCGGGTGATTGTAAGAAATACCGAAGTTCACTACATCCAACCGGCGGTCAGAAACGAGGGAGACAATTTCTTTAGATGCCGCATGAACAACTTGTCCACCCCAAGACTTAATATTAGCCCGTGAAGCACCCAACATGGTCATCGCTGCTTCACCAACGTTGGCATCAAAATTACCGCGGCGGTTAATAGCAATGCGGATTGGCAGTTTTTTGCTGACGATATCTTTGAAGGTTTTAATACCATGCTTATCGGCGAAAGATTTTGTCACTGCCAAGAAGCTCTGTTGAAAGCGCGACGCTGGCGTATATACACGGAATAATACGCGAACATTACTTACTGCTTTTCTGCCTTCATAACCTTTTACAATGGCATTCAATTCACCGTCTGTTGCCAATCCCATCGGCACTTTACCGCGCGAGACGAGCGGCACATTGGCGAGGCCACCGGAAGAAGTTTGATAGCTCACGGTCGAACCGGGATAGGC
Organism: uncultured Rhodospirillaceae bacterium; assembly: GCA_913041095.1. Taxonomy (GTDB): domain Bacteria; phylum Pseudomonadota; class Alphaproteobacteria; order Rhodospirillales; family UBA2165; genus TMED23. The sequence continues at coordinate 5,609 of CAJWIB010000150.1, forward strand.
TTTGGCGATTGCGGCATCGATGCCACCACCAATCCGGGACCACAGTCCACCCGGGCTCGCGCCACTGAGGGTGAGATTGTATTTTTGTGCCTGAGTTGGGGCTGCCAAACCGGTCACCAAAGCACCGGCAAGTGCAGTGCTTAAAAGTAATTTAGAGTGTTTCATAATTAAGCCTCTCCTTTAGGTTTTATATTGACGATTTAAGTGTTTGATTTTGCGACCAGAGTTCTTTGAGACTCCTTCTGTCTAGTTTTCCACGATCCGTTTTGGGCAGTTGTTCAACAATATCCACCCGCTCCGGTATTTTGACCGTAGATAGGTTCTGCTGGCAATGGTTGATTACATCTTCTGGCGATAAAGTGCTTTGATCCTGCAACACGACAGCAGCCACTATAGCTTCACCATAGATTTTGTCTTCAATCCCAAAAGTTGCCGCTTCGACGATGCCGGGTAGTGTTAATATAACATTTTCAATTTCCAGGGGTGATATATTGATACCACCGCGAATAATAAGGTCTTTCCGCCGGCCAGAAATAAACAGATAACCGTCTTTATCGATATAACCCATATCACCGGTATTTATGCGTCCTTTGGCGGCAACTTGTTGTTCGCCATCCGCACCAAGATATTTAAACTCAGTCTCCGCACTTGGTCCCAATTCAACATAGCCGATATCATTGGCCGGCAATTGAACGCCATCGTCATCAACAATTATCAAATTTTGGTAAGCCAAAGGCTTGCCGACCGACCCTCGTTTGTAACAGATTTCATTACTAGCGGAAATCCAGCCGACTTCGCTGGCGCCATAACCTTGACAAACTTTAACCTCATAGAGCGTTTCAAATTGCTGCCAATCCTGGATCAACAACGGCGCTGAACTCGACGTGATATAGCGGAGATGGGGAATATCCGGACCTTTAATATCGGCCGGTCGGTTAAACAGCATATTGATCGTCGTTGGGTTACCTGCCGCAATTGTTGCCTGGTGCTCTTTGATCCAGTTAAAAAAGTGGCTCGACGAAAACTTGCGTGCCAGCAGTAAAGTCGCGCCAACTGACAAGGGCGCCAGCACACTCAACACCTGAGCTGACATCCAATTAAAAGAACGAAAATCTAGAATGCGGTCGTCTTGGCATAAATCA
>CAJWIB010000151.1 GCA_913041095.1 uncultured Rhodospirillaceae bacterium
CTCATTGATAATATCCTGCAAATCCTGCGGCACGGCGCTTGATCCATGCATTACCAAATGAGTATTTGGTAGTCGTTCGTTGATTTTCTTGACCACGTCCATCGCCAGGATGTCACCGGTCGGTTTGCGAGTAAATTTATAAGCCCCGTGCGAGGTACCGATTGCAACGGCCAATGCATCGACTTTGGTTTTTGCCACAAAGTCAGCTGCTTCATCCGGGTCCGTCACCAGCATATCGGCGTCCAATTTACCTTCAAAGCCGTGGCCGTCTTCTTTTTCGCCTTCGCCGGTTTCAAGCGAGCCCAAGCAACCAAGCTCCCCTTCAACAGACACGCCGATCAGATGCGCCTCATCGACAACGAGCTTGGTGGTATCAACATTATAGTCAAAAGACGACGGCGTTTTTGCATCCTCTTCGAGCGAGCCATCCATCATCACTGAGGAAAAATTATTATCCATTGCTGATTTACAGGTTTCAGGGTTGTTGCCGTGATCCAGATGCATGCAAACGGGGATATCCGGATACATTTCGACCGCCGCTTCAATCAAATGGCGCAGTACAATATCGTTGGCATAAGCGCGGGCACCCCGGCTGGCTTGCAGAATAGCGGGCGAGTCTGTCTTATTTGCAGCATCCATAATCGCCAGCATCTGCTCCATATTGTTGATGTTAAATGCAGGTACGCCATAATCATTTTCTGCTGCATGATCGAGCAGCTGACGCATCGAAACGAGTGCCATTATACTATCCTTTAAAGTCGTTCTTTAACAGCCGCGACAGCCGCGTCCGCCGTTATACCAAAATGTTTATAGAGTTCACCGGCCGGCGCTGAGGCACCGAAACTCGACATGCCAATAAAGGCACCTTCAGAACCGATATATTTATCCCAACCCATCGAGACTGCCGCCTCAATAGCAACTCGAACACCTGAGCCAAGAACGTCATCACGATATTTTTGATCCTGCGCTTCAAAGAGGTTCCAGCTGGGTAGTGAAACAACAGCCGTCGGCACGCCATCCGCTTGCAGCCTATCACGAGCTGCCAAGGCAATCTCTACTTCCGAGCCCGTTGCCAGGATTGAGGCTTTACGCTCTCCGTCAGCGTTGGCCAAAATATAGCCACCCTTGGCCGATAGATTTTCATCCGTATGATCGGTTCTGACTGTAGCCAGGCCTTGACGCGTCAACACAATTGCCGACGGCGTCGCGGCACTCTCGATCGCAATGCCCCAGCACTCAGCCGTTTCAATTGCATCGGCCGGCCGAAATACATTTAAGTTCGGGATCGCGCGCAAGGAAGCTATGGTTTCAACTGGCTGATGGGTCGGCCCATCTTCACCGAGACCAATCGAGTCATGAGTTAAAACGTATACCACACGCTGACCCATCAGCGCTGACAGACGAAGCGCACCACGTAAATAATCAGCAAATACCAGGAAGGTGCCGCCATAGGGAATAATGCCGCCATGCAGCGCGAGCCCGTTCATCACCGCGGCCATACCAAACTCGCGCACACCATAGTGAAGATAATTGCCGCCGTAGTTCGAGGCATCAATCGGCGTTGCTTCTTTGATTTTGGTATTTACCGACCCTGTTAAATCAGCAGATCCGCCAATCAATTCCGGGATCGCAGCATTGAGCACTTCGAGCGCTGCACCCGATGCCTGACGTGTTGCCAGTTTTGGCGCCTCTTCGGAAAGGCTTTTTTTGTGGGCATTGATAGCGTCAGTGAGTCCAGCGGGCAGCTCGCCAGTCATCGCTGCATTAAATTCGTCTTGTCGCTTGCTCGCGTCTAATCTTGCTTGCCAAGCTTCGCGCTCTTGTGCGCCAGCAGAACCGACAGCACGCCACGCTGCTTGAACATCTTCGGAAATTTCAAATGGTGCATACGGCCAACCCATTTTTTCCCGCGCCGCAGTAAGTTCGTCATCGCCTAGTGGCGCACCATGAGTGCTAGAGGTGCCTTCTTTATTAGGCGCACCTTTACCAATAACAGTTTTGCAGGCGATCATTGACGGCGTATCAGTTTTGCGGGCAGCTTCAATTACCGCTGTCACGGCTTCCGGATCGTGGCCATCAACAGCAGATACATCCCAGCCAGATGCCTGGAAGCGGGCCAACTGATCATCAGAGACAGTCATATCCGTACCGCCATCAATTGAGATGGCATTATCGTCAAATAAAACAATTAGCTTAGCCAACTTGAGATGGCCGGCCATGGATATAGCTTCGTGACTGACGCCTTCCATCAAGCAACCGTCTCCAGCAGTGACGTAGGTGTAGTGATCTACCAGATCGTCACCAAAACGTGCATTGGTCATGCGTTCACCGAGCGCCATGCCGACTGCCATAGTGAGCCCCTGCCCCAGCGGTCCGGTCGTGCATTCAATACCACCGGCTTCACCGTATTCAGGATGGCCCGCGGTCTTTGAACTCAATTGCCTAAAGTTTTTCAACTCCTGCATCGTCATATCGGCATAGCCGGTGAGGTGGAGCAGCGAATAGAGCAGCATCGAACCGTGACCGGCAGACAACACAAAACGGTCGCGATCCGCCCAAGTGGGATTGGCGGCATCAAACTTCAAGAACCGGCTAAACAGCACGGTTGCGACATCAGCCATACCCATCGGCATTCCCGGATGACCGCTATTGGCACGCTGCACACCATCCGCCGACAAAAAACGAATTGCGTTGGCCATGTCTTGATGTGATGCAGTAGAGAGTGAAGGTGTTGCTAGTGCAGTTTGGTCAGGTGACATTTAGGTGTTGCTCCTACGCTATTCGAGATAGCCTGGATCAGTGGTAAATTTAGACACCATCAAATAAAAAAATCTAATTAGTGTATTAGGCGTTGTCTAACATGCCTAAAGTGTCACGTCTAATCCCAAAGCAAAATATAATTTTAGATACAGATTTACAGCAGGAAACTGTACTATTTGGTGCGGGATATACGCTCCTACCGCATCTTAGGCAAGCTTATTTTACGTATTCCTTAATAATTAATTTTTCCAAAATATCATCGAGGATAAAATATTATTTGAAAATGCCAACTTGGTTTAAAAAATGGCAGACAAAGGCGGTGGAATCTTTCATCAAGAACTCTCCAAGGGCATTTTCCAACGGCAATATTTCCTCTTAGGACGATTAATAATTGAGTATTTTTTTTGAGCTTGAGCTTGCTATCGATCAATCAAAATCAATACATCAAGATTTTTAAAGTGCAGAAATACTGTTTCCCAATCTACCTTAAATACTTTGGTTTTTTCTCGACGGGAGGATCGCTGGAAATTATACCGCCCAATTTCCGAATCAAAAATGGACAAATTAATCACGCAAGGAATCCAGATTATTACCGAGAGCAATTGGGATCAATATTGGACTTGGAAATTGTTGAATCTAAACCAAATCCTCACCCTAAACAGATAGTGCGTACCTTAAATTCACTCTAAATATCTGTAATTTTCGCTCGACTGATCACTCATCGGTCTTTACGCTGTTTAGCACGAGTTCAAGGCGGAGATTATTTTCGCCATGGTCAGATAAATTTCAGCGGCCCAACCAAACTGGCAATCGGCATTTTCGTGCTCATCACGCTCGGTCTGCTGGTACTGAAAGGCCGTACCGCTGAAACCTTGAAACTTCGAGAATGATGCCTCAGTGAGATGACCGCGCCAGCCCTTTCCACACCGATAGATCCAATTTTAACTTCGGTCTTGCAGCGCCGGTTTAAATCGATCACCGAGGAAATGGGCCTCACGCTCCTCCGCACCACTCACTCACCGATCCTCAACGAGGCCAGGGATTTTGTTACCGGTCTCTATGATGCGCAAGGCCGCATGCTGGAACAGACCGAATATATTCCTGTGCTAGCCTTTGCTCTACAGCCGGTCTGCCAACGCCTGATTGATACTTTCGGCGACGATATCCATGACGGTGATGTATTTCTCCACAACGATGTTTTTACCAACGGCAACCAAAATAACGATGTCGCTGTATTCCGGCCGATTTTCTTTGAAGACAAGCTAATTGCCTGGGCGGCGTGCAAAGGGCATCAAGCTGATATCGGCGGCGCGGTCAGAGGTGGTTACAACCCCGATGCCCGCGAGGTCTGGCAGGAAGCTTTCCGCATACCGCCGGTGAAAATAATTGACCGGGGCAAACGGCGCGACGATGTCTGGCATTTGGTTTTTGCCAATGTCCGCCTGTCCGTGGTTGAAGATGATATCAAGGCGCAAGTGGGCGCAACCGTTATGGGTGAACGCGGTATCCATCACCTGCTAGAGCGTTATGGTACAGCGACACTGCGCAATCATATCGAACATCTGTTTGATGCGACTGAGCAAATGGTGCGCGATGAAATTAGCGCCATCCCCAACGGTACGTATCGAGGCGAAAGCTTCGCCTTCTACGACGGTGTCGAAGATGACACAAAGATGAAGATTAATCTGGCGGTAACGGTTGATGATGAAAGTGTAACTTTCGATTTTGCCGGCTCGGCGCTGCAGACCCCTGGTTTCGTTAATGCTCCATTGGCCGCGACATCATCCGCCGTACTGCTCAGTTTTCTAATGCTGATTAATCCGGATATTCCACACAATGACGGCCTGACCAGGACCATACATTCAAAAGTGCCGGAAGGTACTTTTTTAAACGCCAGCTATCCGGCGGCAACAACATTCGGTAATTCTCTGACCGGTCCGATCTCCGATGCAATCTTCCGCGCTTTCTCCGAAGCTCTGCCGTTTACCGTTACCGCCGGCTGGAACCGCATGCTGTCTCTTGTACTCACGGGCGATGATCCGGGCAAATCAGGCGCACCCTTCGTCGACATACTTTTTATCTCTCAGAAAGGCGGCTCAGGCGCAGCTCATGGTGTCGACGGCTATGATCATATTGGACTCATTAACTGCGCCGGCGGATTGCTTGCGCAGGATTATGAAATGTTCGAGAACCAAAATCCAGTTCATCTCCGCAAACATGAATTAATGCAGGATTCAGCCGGCCCCGGCCAGTGGCGCGGTGGCTACGGTACCGAAACAGAAATCGTTATCGAAGGTGACAATGTCACTGGCGTCGTGTTTGGTGATGGTATCGAGGAAGAAGCCAAAGCTTTCGGCCTGTTTGGCGGTGGTTCCGGAATTAAAAATAAAATGAATTTTGCCACCCCAGACAATTCGGAGCACACCCCTAAATCTAAAGAAATCGTCAAAAATATTGCGACCTACACTGTCTTAACTCAAATCGCCGGTGGTGGTGGTGGATATGGCGATCCGTTTGAACGACCGACCAAAATTGTTCAACGAGAGGCTGTTAACGGGCTGGTATCTATCGAAGGGGCTCGGCAGTATTATGGTGTCGTTATTGATCCGGAGAGTTTAGAATTAGATCAAGAATCCACTGATGCTTTAAGGGGTGTAATTCGGTGACAGTTTACTTTTTGCTGGCTAACGTTTTGTTTTAGAACAAGAAAATATCTAAAAAGTAAACTGTCACCGAATTACAAAATAACAGTACGGAGTAACTGCAAATGAGCGGTCTTAAAATTGACCATCTCGGCATTATCGTCGCTGATCTTGAAAAAGCGATTGAGAGATTTCGATTACTGACCGGTGGTGAGCCCGCTTACACCAAAGAAATGATGGAGGTTGGGTTGAAAATTGCGACCTTCGAGGCTGAAAATATTTCTTTGGAATTGGTTGAATATGCGGGAGATAAAGCGAGTTTTGCCAAACAAGTCATGGGGGAAGAAACCGGGATCAATCATATTTCACTCGGCGTTGACAATCTCAGCAAAGCCATCACCGAATTCAACGACGCTGGTTTCCAAATGATGGATGGCTTCCCGCGCGACGGCGCGCACGGTCAAGTCGCCTTTTTCCAGCGTGACAGTGATACCGGTATTTTGTTTGAGATTTGCGAGCGTGTCCTGCCCTCCTACCAACAATGTTGAAAAAGATAATAAAATTAATATGCTAGCAGTTACACAAGTGTCTTGAAAACCGTTGTGCTTGCAAGAGTAGCCATGGTTCGAATTCCTGTCTCTCGTAAATAGGATTAACGCCATGCATGATATAGAAATTCGCCAAGAAATCATTGATCGGGTCCTTGCTCGTCGAGGGCGTCTTCACATATTTGATCATTTCAACCCCGCCGAGACGGCCCTTGTGGTGATCGACATGCAGGCCACATTCGTGGCCCCAGGCAGTCCCGTTGAAGTCCCGGCAGCGCGCGGCATTGTCGATAATATCAATAGCCTGGCTGCCGCTCTGCGTGAATTGGGCGTTATAATCTGCTGGGTCACCAACGCCAACAGTCCGGTAGGCGACGGTAGTGACTGGGATGGTTTTTTCAATAATTTCGTTGCCGAAGACGTCCGCGCCAGAACCATTGAAAGCCTTATGCAAGGAAATCCGGACACCCTCGTATGGCGCGATCTTGACGTTCTGCCGAGTGATGTACATATTTTCAAAAGCCGTTATAGCGCTCTAATCTCTGGCTCATCGGGGCTTGAACGGCTCCTGCGCAGTCGTGGCGTTAACAACATTTTGATCGCCGGCACTAAGACCAATGTCTGCTGTGAATCGACCGGACGCGACGCCATGATGCTCGATTTTAATGCGGTCATGGTTTCCGACTGCACTGCCACCCTGTCCGATGAAGAACATCGCGCTTCGCTAGAAATATTTATTCAACAATTCGGCGATGTGATGAACCATAAAGAGGTTATAGAATA
>CAJWIB010000152.1 GCA_913041095.1 uncultured Rhodospirillaceae bacterium
TGGTAAGCCGCTGCCACTCGATGAGGCAACCATCAAAGAGCACATCGATAATGGTCCCGACTGGAGCTCAGCGAGTGTTTATGTGTTGGGCAGTATCCGCAAAGGTGCTGACGGAAAACCGCGTTTTGTCATCCGTTATGTCCGCCACGTGGATGGTGATCTCGGCGGCGAGCTTAGAAAACATATTGGTAAATATAAAGGCTTCCGCTTTAAATTTTTCCGCTCCACCCGTAACGCCTATGACCGGGAATGTGAGGTTTTTCACGATTTCAATCCCAGCGATAACACCGGGCACCCGGAGAAGCCCAAAAACACCAAATTCGCCTGCCCGGTACCGAGCTGTCGGGCAGCGGGGTAGATTTGAAATACGGGGACATCTTTTTGCCCTGCACGCTCATCCTAATCTTCGATCGCCTAAGGTGTCTCAGCTTACGATGTTAAGTGGATGTAGAACGACAGACGACACAGAAAATACAGAAACCCTCCCTATCCCAGGATAGTAAGTGTGGATTCCCCCGCCCATAGAAAACTGGACCCCGGGTCAAGCCCGGGGTGATGATTATGCTACCAGCGTCATACGCAGTCTTTACCGGCGTATCCATCTAGCATCATTCATTTAAATTGGATGCGCGGATTACATCCGCGCATGACTGTTTAAGCTGTCTTCTAATTTCCTAAACCCTCCGCCGTCTTTTTTTCTTACGTTTATTCATCTTGGTGCCGCCGTACTGCTGCATTTTCTTTTGTGGCATTCTCGATTTGTTCAGGCCCGCCTGAGCGGCGGCGAGTTTGGAGACACCGGGTTTGCCCAATCCAAGCTCGATCGCTTCCAAACGTCTGATTTCATCTCGAATTCTAGCAGCTTCCTCAAATTCAAGATTTGCGGCGGCGTCGATCATCCGCGCATTAAGATCATCGATGTGGGTCTGGTATTGGTTGCCGACAAGCTCAGTATCGCCGGAAACACCGGTATTGACGGTGACATAATCCATTTCATAGACGCTTTCGAGAACATCCGAGATGCCTTTTTTGACCGATTCCGGCGTGATGCCGTGCTCGTCATTGTAGGTCTGCTGTTTGGCACGCCGCCGGTTGGTCTCGCCAATGGCGTATTCCAGACTATCGGTCATTTTATCGGCATAAAGAATAACCCGGCCATCGATGTTGCGGGCGGCCCGGCCGATCGTCTGCACCAGCGAGGTTTTGGAGCGCAGGAAACCTTCCTTATCGGCATCCAGGATAGCGACAAGCGCGCATTCCGGAATATCCAAGCCTTCGCGCAACAGGTTAATGCCGATCAGCACATCAAAGGCGCCGAGCCGCAAATCACGAATAATTTCGATGCGCTCCAGGGTGTCGATATCTGAGTGCAAGTAGCGCACGCGAATGCCGGCCTCATGCATGTATTCGGTCAAGTCCTCGGCCATCCGTTTGGTCAGGGTCGTTACCAGCACGCGCTGGCCGTTCAGAGCGACCTCCCGGCATTCGGCCAAGAGATCATCGACTTGCGTCGCTACTGGGCGGACAATGCAAAGCGGGTCAATCAAGCCGGTCGGGCGGACCACTTGTTCGGTAAAGACGCCGCTGGTTTGTTCAAGCTCCCACGGGCCCGGCGTCGCCGAGACAAAGATCGTTTGCGGGCGCATGGCTTCCCATTCCTCGAATTTGAGCGGCCGGTTATCGACGCAAGACGGCAGGCGGAAGCCGAACTCGGCAAGCGTGGATTTCCGGGCAAAGTCACCCCGATACATACCGCCCAATTGCGGCACCGTAACGTGGCTTTCATCTAATATGATGAGGGCGTTTTCCGGCAAATATTCAAACAGGGTGGGCGGCGGCTCACCGGGATTGCGGCCGGTGAGATAGCGGGAGTAGTTCTCAATGCCAGAGCAATGTCCGGTAGTCTCGAGCATTTCAATATCGAAGGTGGTGCGCTCTTCAATGCGCTGCGCCTCCAGCAATTTACCCTCTTTTTCAAAATCGGCGACGACCTGTTTCATCTCCTCTTTAATCTGTGGGATCGCTTGGAGGAGCGTTGGCCTGGGCGTCACATAGTGGGAGGAGGGGTACACCGTGACTTCCGGCAAGATATCTATTTTTTCTCCGGTTAGCGGATCAATTTCCCAAATTACTTCGAGCTCATCGCCGAATAACGACAATCGCCAGGCCCGGTCTTCCAGGTGGGAGGGGAAAATCTCGATGACATCGCCGCGTACCCGGAAGGTGCCTCGGTAAAACGCCATGTCGTTGCGGGTATATTGTAACTCAACTAGGCGCTTCAACAGATTATTGCGGTCGACGGTCTGGCCGGGTTCGAGTTTTTCGGTCATCTGAGCATAGGTTTCAACCGCGCCGATACCATAGATGCAGGAAACCGAGGCGACGATGATGACGTCGCTGCGTTCCAGCAGTGCCCGCGTAGCCGAATGACGCATGCGGTCGATCTGCTCATTGATCGAAGCATCTTTTTCAATATAGGTGTCGGTGCGGGGCACATAGGCTTCGGGCTGATAGTAGTCATAATAAGAAACAAAATACTCAACCGCGTTTTCCGGGAAGAACTCTTTCATCTCGCCATATAGCTGCGCTGCAAGTGTCTTGTTCGGTGCTAGCACGAGGGTCGGACGATTTAGTTCCTGGACCGCATGGGCAATAGTGAAGGTCTTACCCGAACCGGTAACGCCAAGCAGCACCTGATCTTTGTCACCGGCCCGAATGCCATCGACCAGTTCCTTGATGGCTTCCGGTTGATCGCCCGCTGGTTCATAGAGGGAGACGACCTTGAGCAGGTCACCGGCTTCAATCACCGGGCGTTTGGGCGGGATAAAATAAATATCATCAGGTATACGTTGCTGCATCATGTCATCATATCGTGACGCTTCATGAAAAGCATCCCGTCTCTTCATCGGCCAAAAGAAAAAATCCTAAAACATTATATTTTGTGCGGTTATTAGTAAAAAAAACCTGCCAATAAACTTGACTAATTTGCTGGGTGATAGCATATATCTGTTATGGTAATGCGAATGATTTTCATTCAGCAGTACTATTTATGGGATGAGCGGCAAAAAAATCCCCCCCCCTTGTCGCACAGACCACCTGACGGGAGAAATGGTGCATGGGGCAACCGTTTCTCCCGTTAGTATTTTAAGCTCCTTGATTGTCATTAAAGGGTTCGATTTTATGCCGTTTTCTGGTATTGCATCCCGTTATGTTGCGGCGTAGGGTGCCGCCGAATTTTCAACTCCCTACGGTTTAAAGGCTGAATATAACCATGGCTGATTCAATACTTGCTTCCCGGCTAAGCCGCATACAACCCTCGGCCACCATGGCTGTAACGGGACGCGCTCAGGAACTTAAAGCTGCCGGTGTCGATGTCATCGGCTTAGGCGCCGGTGAACCAGATTTCGATACACCGGAAAATGCCAAGGATGCAGCTATTGCGGCAATGAAGGCGGGCCAGACAAAATACACGCTGGTGCCGGGAACGATGGAGTTGCGCGAAGCTATTTGTGCCAAATTCAAGCACGAAAACGGCCTCAAATACACACCAGCGCAAATTCAAGTAGCGAGCGGCGGCAAGCAAAACATTTACAATGCGGTGATGGCGACAGTTGAAGAAGGTGATGAGGTCATTATTCCGGCACCTTATTGGGTGTCCTATCCGGATATCGTCCTGCTCGCTGAAGGTACTCCGGTCATTGTTCAATGTGCTCAGGAAAATAATTTTAAAATGACGGGTGAGCAGTTGGGGGAGGCCATTACACCAAAAACTAAATGGCTGATTTTAAACTCGCCTTCCAACCCGACGGGTGCCGCCTATACGCGGGATGAATTGAAGGCGTTGACTGATGTATTGCTGCGCCATTCCCATGTTTGGGTGATGACCGATGACATGTATGAACATATTATCTACGATGATTTTGAGTTCACCACGCTGGCCCAAATTGAACCTGAGCTCTATGACCGGACGTTGACCCTCAACGGTGTGTCCAAAGCCTATGCTATGACCGGTTGGCGCATCGGCTATGCGGCTGGCCCGGAAGAGCTGATCAAAGCGATGAACAAAGTGCAATCGCAAAGCACCTCACATGCCACTTCAATCAGCCAAGCCGCCGCCGTCGAAGCGCTTAATGGACCGCAGGATTTTATCGCCGCCAATAATGAGGTGTTCAAAGAACGCCGAGATCTGGTGGTCTCCATGCTCAATCAGGCCGATGGTATCGATTGCCTAACCCCAGAAGGCGCATTCTATGTCTATCCAAGCTGCGCCGGCATGATCGGTAAAACGACGCCAGACGGCAAAGTTCTGGAAACTGATTTGGATGTAGCAACCTATTTGCTGGAAGCCGAAGGGGTTGCCGTGGTCTTCGGTGGGGCCTTTGGCTTGTCGCCCTATTTCAGGGTCTCCTACGCCACTGCCACTGAGCTTTTGATCGAGGCTTGCGAACGTATTCAACGCGCTTGTGGGAATTTAAAGTAAAATCTACAAATTCTTGCTAAAGAATCTCAGATTCTGCTTGGATTCAAAATGTAGGAAAGCTAACCTTTAAATGAACGGGGCGGTTGCTCCCGGTTAAGTGTTGGTATTCACCTGGGTTTCCGCCCTGAATAATAGATCAACCAAAAACGGGAGGAACTCTTATGGTTAGCAAAGCCCCATCTGCGCCCCGGTGCGCAGCTATCGTCGGCTCTTACCTTAGCGGCAAAACAACTCTATTCGAAAGTATACTCCATACCTGCGGTGCGACGAACCGCCGGGGCAGCGTGTCAGATGGCAATACCGTCGGTGATTCATCACCGGAAGCCCGCGCCCGCGAGATGAGCGTCGAAATGAATGTGGCGACGGTTGATTACCTTGGTGATGAATGGACTTTTATCGACTGCCCCGGCAGCGTTGAATTACAGCAAGATACCATAGGCGCAATGATGGTCGCCGATGCGGCGATCGTGGTCTGTGAACCGGGCCAGGAACGCGCCCTTGCCGTGACCCGCCTGATGAAAGAGTTAGATGCTCTCGGCGTGCCGTATCTGATTTATATCAACAAAATGGATTTGCCCGAAGCTCATGTGAAAAACACGTTGGAAGCTCTGCAGGGTATGACGGAACGCCCCCTGATCTTGCGTGAAGTGCCGATCCGCGAAGACAACCTCGTCACTGGTTTTATTGATCTCGTCAGCGAACGCGCCTATCAATGGGAAGACGGTGCGCCGTCGAAATTGATCGAAGTACCGGATTCGGCCAATGGCCGCACCGAGGAAGAGCGCACCCAAATGCTGGAATCACTAGCTGATCTTAATGACGATTTGCTCGAACAGCTACTGGAAGATGTCATTCCTGAAACCGATGAAGTTTATCAAAACCTGACCAAAGATTTGCAGGAAAGCGCTATTGTGCCGGTGTTCTTTGGCTCGGCTGAACATGAGAACGGTGTTGTGCGGCTATTGAAGGCGCTGCGCCATGAAACACCGGAATATACCGTGAGTTTAGATCGATTAGGCGTGGACGCAGACGGCGAAGCCGTTGCCCAGGTTTTTAAGACCCAAAATGGCGCTCAGTCTGGTAAGCTTTCATTAGCGCGAATTTGGCGCGGCGAGTTTACTGATGGACTGCGTGTGAACGGCACGCGGGTCAGCGGCATCTTCAAAATGCTCGGCGCCCAGCAAAATAAGGAAAGTAAAGCCGCTGCCGGACAAGTTGTCGCGCTCGGCCGCTTGGATGGCGTGCAGACCAGCGACACACTATCGGAATCAGGCAAGTTGGAGGGATCAGAGTGGCCGCCTTTCCTAACGCCGGTTTATGCCCTGGCGATCCATGCCGGCAGGCGCGATGATGAAGTTAAAATGGCAACCGCGATGAACAAAATTATCGAGGAAGATCCGTCACTATCTTACGGACCGAATGTCGATACTGGCGAGCATCTCTTGCGCGGTCAGGGTGAGACCCATCTGCGCATTGTTTTGGACCGTTTGAAAAACCGTAACAAACTTGAGGTCGAATCGCAGATTCCACAGGTTGCTTATAAAGAATCGATCCGCGATAAAGTCTCCCAACATGCCCGACACAAAAAGCAATCGGGCGGCCACGGCCAGTTCGGTGATGTTCATGTTGATATCAAACCATTACCACGCGGCTCGGGGTTTCAGTTTACCGATTCCGTCAAGGGCGGGGTGGTGCCGAAAAACTACATTCCGGCCGTTGAGCATGGCGTGAAGGAATATCTCGCCCGTGGACCGCTCGGTTTTCCGGTTGTCGATATCTCGGTTGAGTTGACCGATGGCCAGCATCACGCGGTCGACAGCTCGGACCAGGCGTTCAGGACCGCCGGCTCTTTGGCGATGCGGGAGGGCATGCCGAAATGCAAACCGGTCCTGCTTGAGCCAATATTTCAGGTTAATGTGTCAGCACCGCAGGAGTTTACCTCCAAGGTGCAGCGCTTGATCAGTGGCCGGCGTGGTCAAATTCTTGGATTTGAGCCAAAGCTCGGCTGGAAAGGCTGGGATGAAGTGTCGGCACATCTGCCGGAATCAGAAACCCTAGATCTGATTAACGAGTTGCGCTCCTTAACTCAAGGCACAGCATCTTTTGCCTGGGAGTTTGACCGGTTGCAGGAGTTTACCGGCAAAGAAGCGGATCAGGTAATCGCCGCTCGCGGGGCTGCTGCTTAACACTCGCTTTTCTTGAGGAATATTAAAGCTAGTTTCGAAGATT
>CAJWIB010000153.1 GCA_913041095.1 uncultured Rhodospirillaceae bacterium
TTGTTGATGATAAACATGTCGGTGGCTGCGACGAACTTTACACCCTCGAATCAAGGGGTGAATTGGATCCAATCTTGGGCTAAGCTCAAGCCATGCCAAAATTCACCGCCGCCTGCATTCAAAATAATGCGCAAAATGATATTGCCGACAATCTGCCGATTGTGCGTGATTTGGTGCGCCAAGCTGCCAGCTTAAAAGCCGATTTTATCACCTTGCCGGAATGTGTCAGCCTGCTGGAGCCGGATAATGCCGCGCTCCGCGCCAAAGTACCGGCCGAACAGGATCATCCTTTTATCCCCATGTTTGAAGAGGAAGCGCGCCAATCCGGGGCCTGGATTTTAGGTGGTACGCTGGCAATAAAAGTGCAGGACATCACAGGAGAAAACAAAATTGCCAACCGGCTTTATTTGTATAACCCCAAGGGTCAGATCACAGCAACCTATGATAAAATTCATTTGTTTGATGTCAATCTTGGTGGCGGCGAAACTTATAAAGAATCCGCCACTTATGCGCCCGGCGATCAGGCCGTCGTGACTGAATTGCCGTGGGGAAATCTTGGGCTTTCGATCTGTTACGATATCCGTTTTCCGTATCTCTATCGCGCCTTGGCTCAGGCCGGTGCCGCGATTTTATGTGCGCCTGCCGCCTTCACTAAAATTACCGGCGAGGCCCATTGGCATATCCTGCAACGCGCCCGGGCGATTGAAACCGGAAGTTTTATGATTTCTCCAAGTCTCTGCGGTATTCATGCCGAAGGCCGGGAAACCTATGGTCATTCGGTAATTATTAATCCGTGGGGTGACGTGCTGGCCGATGGCGGGACCGATGTGGGTGTTGTTACGGCGGAAATTGATCTCGCCGAAGTCACCGCAGCACGCCGTAAAATCCCCGCTCTCACCCACGACCGGGAGTTTGAGCTAAACGCGACAGACAGTGCTGCTGATCAAGTCGCATAATTTTATCTTCTATATCACGACAGTTGAAAAATTAAGAAAGATGTGAACTTGTGTTAATTACTCAACAGTTGAATAATTAACCTTTTACCGCGCAGACTTTTTGCATGACGGCAGGGGTTGGCTGTTCAACAAAGCCCTGTTCAAAGTCGAGCACGTCCAACTCCCCACCAAACACCTCACGCAATTCATTTTCCTGCAATAGAAAATCCGGATTGCGTGGCCGGCCAAACTCTTCATTGCCGACCATAAAGGTTTGATAGATCAACACACCGCCGTCATCCAATGCAGCAATCAAATCATCAAAAAGCGGCCGGTAGAGATAATTAACCACCACAACACCCGCAAACCGGCGGCCTTTGAACGGAGAATCCCCACCAGCTTCCAAATCAGCAGACATAATTTCTAAACTTGAATCGCTTGCAATATCGTTTAACCCGCTGATATCTCTATCAAGTGCGAGCACTTTAAACCTCAGTTGTAATAAATAGCGCGTATGACGGCCGCGGCCACAGGCAAGGTCCAACACCTGTCCACTTTTGGGGATTAGAGAGCTATGTTTTTGCACCCAGGCAGCAGGCTTAATTTGTGGTGCATCTTGCGAATGAGGATCGATGGACATATTTTATATATATTAACAGATTCATGTAAATACTGGCTAAAGCTTGGCATTCGACTTAAACTAGGCTAAGTCTCGCGACCCCGCCAATTATTGTTTGGCGATTATGAGTTTATAATTGAGTAATGACTAGGGTTTTCAATGATTCTCTATGACCTCAGATGTTCCCAGGACCACACCTTCGAAGCTTGGTTTAAAGACAGCAGCACCTATAACCAGCAAGCCAAGCGTGGTGATGTCGAATGTCCGGTCTGTTCTGATACATCGGTTGAAAAAGCCATCATGGCGCCCCGGCTATCATCGGCAACTCGCAAAAAAGGGATTGTGCACGATGGACCGGTGCCTCGCACAGGCCCCGGCAAAGAGCGTGCCTCGGAAGTTGCTCGTGAATTTCTCGATGCTGTCGGCAAAATTCAAAAACACGTTGAAGAAAACTGCGAAGATGTTGGTGATAATTTTGCCGATGAAGCGCGCGCCATTCATTACGGCGATGCTGAAGAACGTGGTATTTATGGTGAGGCGACCGAAACCGAAGTCGAAAATCTCGTTGAGGAAGATATTCCGGTCTCGCGCATTCCCTTTAAAAAGCGCAATCTTTCTTAAAAAAATTACCTTGGTTTTGCCGCAGACATAAAGTAATTCACATCCAGATTTTTAGATAGCGACCAGCCGCCAATCAGATTAAACTGCAAACCGGTTAGATCAGATAATTCCAAGCCACTCGCTCTAACATAATGGCCAAACTCAGACGGTTTAACGAATTTACGCCAATCATGAGTGCCCGCCGGCACCCAGCGCAAAACATATTCCGCCGCCACTTTCGCCAGGGTGAGCGATTTAAACGTCCGGTTGAGTGTCGCACCCACCATCAGACTACCTGGTTTTAAAAGCGCGGCACAGGCAGCCATAAAAGCGCCGATATCAGCAACATGCTCAATCACTTCCATATTGATCAAAACGTCAAAGGTCTGACCTTCGGCAACCAGGTCTTCCGGCAATTTGTTTTGATAAGTAATTTCGAGCCCCATTTGCTTGGAGTGGGTCGCCGCAACTTCGATGCTTTCCGAAGCCGCATCAATACCTGTAACCTCGGCGCCTAGCCGAGCTAAGGGCTCACATATCAAGCCGCCACCACAGCCAATATCGACAACCGACAAACCTTCTAGCGAACTGACATTTTCTGAATCCCGGTTAAAATGAGCGCAGAGTTGGTCCCGAATATAGGTCATTCGCAGCGGATTGATCTGATGCAACGATTTAAAATCACCTTTCGGATTCCACCATTCCTGGGCGAGGCGGGTAAAATTTGCGACTTCTTTTGCCGAAGCCGTACCACTTAATTCAGAATTTTGAGTCGATAACGTCATCAATACTTCATACCTGAAATCTGCCGATAACACACCACATCTCTTGCAAAATGGGCATGAGAAAGAGTATGTATACCGCGCGTCCGGCTAACGGCAATAGAAAGCGTCATATTTATCATTGAATTATTGAGGTTTCTTTAAATTTATCAGGTAGTTAGGCGCGACCGTCACAGCCGGAAGACACATCCGGAAAATCGGTATGGTAAGAGTAAAATGGCACGAATTGTACAAAAATTCGGCGGCACGTCCGTCGCAGATATCGAGCGTATTAAGAACGCTGCGTTACGCGCCCAAGCGGAATATGTGGCCGGCCATGAAGTTGTCGTCGTTGTTTCGGCGATGGCCGGTGTGACCAACCAAATGGTTGAATATGTCGACCAAATGGGCAATCTTTCTGATGCCCGCGAATATGATGTTGTAGTCTCCGCCGGTGAACAATCAAATGCCGGGTTAATGGCCTTAGCACTGCAAGACTTGGGTATTCAGGCGCGCTCGTGGCTCGGTTGGCAGATTGCCATCCACACCGACGAGATTCATGGTAAAGCACGAATCACCGGCATTGATACGGCTGAGCTTGAAAAACGTCTGGCAGATGGCGAAATCGCTGTAGTGCCCGGATTTCAGGGAATTAGCCTCGCCAATCGGGTCACTACGCTCGGGCGCGGTGGCTCTGATTTGACGGCGGTGGCGCTTGCCGGTGCCCTTAACGCCGATCGTTGTGATATCTATACGGATGTTGATGGCATTTATACCACCGATCCCCGGATCGTCAGCAAAGCTAAAAAACTTGATAGGATAACCTATGAAGAAATGCTGGAGATGGCATCACTTGGCTCGAAGGTCTTGCAGACCCGTTCAGTGGAGCTCGCCATGAATCACAAAGTTCGGGTGCAGGTGCGCTCAAGCTTTGAGGCAACTCCCGGCACTATTGTCGTAAGCGAGGATGAAATTGTGGAACAACAAATTGTAAGTGGTATATCGCAAAGTAAAGACGAAGCAAAAATAACTTTGCTTAAAGTCGCCGACCGGCCTGGTGTGGCCGCCGCTATTTTCGGCCCTCTGGCAGAAGCGGCGATTAATGTCGATATGATTGTACAAAATATATCTGAAGACGGCAAAACCACCGATTTGACTTTTACGGTCGGCACCGCTGATTTGGAAACCGCAGTATCTGTTATAGAAAAAAATCAGGACGATATCGGGATTGGTAAGATCATTGCTGATTCGGATGTGGTTAAAATATCCGTCGTTGGTGTCGGCATGCGTTCCCACGCCGGGGTGGCGCAAAAAATGTTCCTGACTCTCGCCGAGTTTGGCATCAATATCAAAGTGATCTCAACCTCTGAGATCAAAGTGAGTGTGCTGGTTGCCGAAGAATATGGCGAAACGGCTATCCGCGCACTCCACACGGCCTACGGCTTGGACGGTGACTAATTTAGCCTGCGGAAGCGGCAATTAGGGTAAAACAAAGCGGAGCCTGACTAAATATGGCGCGAATTCCTACCATGACCGGATCAAGGCGTCTCTTGGCACGCCTGCGCGACGTGATGGCTGGGGCTGGTACCGCCCAGGAGCGTCTCGACCAGCTCGCCTCCATCATCGCCACCGATTTCGTTGCCGAAGTGTGCTCAGTCTACGTCCTCAGGGCGGGGGAAGTCTTGGAATTGTTTGCCGCCACGGGCTTGGCCCCTGAAGCTGTCCACAATACATACTTAAGTATTGGTGAAGGTTTGATTGGCCGCATTGCTTTACAGGCCCGGCCACTTGCCCTGGCCGATGCGCAAAGCCATCCGGATTTTGCTTATCGTCCCGAAACCGGCGAGGAAATTTTTCAGAGCTTGGCGGGTGTGCCGATCCTCAGGGGTGGCCGGGTTACGGGCGTGCTGGCGGTTCAAAATAAAACCGGCCGATCATATACCGAAGAAGAAATTGAGACCTTAGAAACCATCGCCATGGTGATTGCCGAACTGATCGCCAGCAGTAATCTGTTGAGCGAAGAGGAGTTGCATGCGGTTGATGGTATGTCTCTCGTGCCGGTCTCCATAGAAGGAGTCCGGTTCAATGGCGGTTTGGCAATCGGTGACGCGGTACGACACGAACGGCGTATTCAAATATTAAAACTCGTGGCGGATGATCCGGAGGCTGAACAACAGCGGCTTGACCGGGCAGTCGCTGAAATGCACGGCGCCATCGATGAAATGCTGGAAGCCAAAGATGTCGCCGAAGGTGGTGAACATCGCGATATCTTGGAAACCTACAAAATGTTTGCCGAAGATGCCGGCTGGCTGGCCCGCATCAATGAGGCCATCATCAATGGTCTCACGGCCGAGGCGGCGGTCGAAAAAGTACGCAATGACACGCGGGCGCGGTTTAGAAATCAAACAGACCGCTATTTGCGCGAACGCCTCCACGATTTTGATGATCTCGCTCACCGCTTATTGCAGCATCTTGTCGGTAAGACAGACGTAAACGAGACAAACAATTTACCCGAAAACATCATATTGGTGGCGCGCAACATGGGGCCGGCGGAACTGCTAGATTATGACCGCTCGTGCCTTCGCGGCTTGGTGCTCGAGGAAGGCTCGGCAACCACCCATGTCGCCATTGTCGCACGGGCGCTGGATATTCCGGTGGTCGGGAAAATGCCTGAAATCCTGGATAAAGTTGAACCTAATGACACGGTCATCGTCGATGGCGATAACGCCGAAGTTCATATCCGGCCAGCCGACAATATCCGCCAAGCTTTTATTGATACCTTAAAAGCGCGCGCGCAGCGCATGGCGACCTATGCCAGTTTGCGGGATGTCCCGGCCGAAACCAAAGATGGTATTCAAGTGGCGCTCCATATCAATGCCGGGTTGCTTGCCGACATGCAAAAAATGACCGAGACCGGTGCCGACGGCATTGGTCTCTACCGGACGGAAATTCTTTTTATGGATAGCCATGATTTCCCGGATGTTGACCGTCAGGCGCAAATATATGAGCGGGTAATTGAACAGTCTGAAGGCAAGCCGGTGGTATTTCGCACTCTTGATATCGGCGGCGATAAAGGTCTGCCTTATTGGGATACCTCAGGAGATGAGAACCCGGCAATGGGCTGGCGGGCGATCAGGGTATCGCTCGACCGACCGGTGCTGATGCGCCATCAGTTACGTGCCCTCATCCGCGTCGCCCAAGGACACGATCTATCGATAATGTTCCCGATGATCACCGAAATCGCTGAATTTGATGCGGCGAGAAAGCTCCTTGATCTCGAATTGGTGCGCGCCGAGAAGAAAGGCCGGACATCAATCAAAAGCTTAAATGTCGGCGCGATGATGGAAGTGCCCGCCCTCGCCTATCAAATGCCGGCTTTGTTGAAACGGGTCGATTTCTTATCTGTCGGCAGCAATGATCTCTTTCAGTTTTTGTTCGCCAGTGATCGCGGCAGCCCCCGAATAGCCGACCGCTATGACCCTTTATCACCGGCGGCCTTGAATTTTCTTGGCAGTTTGATCGAGCAATGTGATGCCGCTCAAACGCCGATCAGTCTGTGTGGTGAAATGGCGGGCCGGCCGCTTGATGCAATGGCGCTGGTCGGGCTTGGATTACGTTCACTCTCAATGGCGCCTTCATCAATCGGGCCGGTTAAGACCATGATCAGAAGTCTCTCAGCAGGTGATTTGAAGCGCTATCTCGATAGTTTGCAGGATGTCGCCGAGCACAGTTTGCGCGAAAAGTTACGCGAATTCGCCGTTGATCATGGGGTGATGATTTA
>CAJWIB010000154.1 GCA_913041095.1 uncultured Rhodospirillaceae bacterium
AACGGTAAGCCGGTTGTTACGGCAGACTTTCATCCTGCAGTTTCCGCCAATCCTTATTTCTCCTTTTATGCGCGGGTCGAGGAAAGCGGTACCTTCAAGTTCGTCTGGACGGATGACAAGGGTGGCAAGGTAACAACATCCAAAAAGGTCGCGGTCAAATAGGCCGGTCATGATCTTAAGGAACACCTAACAGGAGATATAAAGTGGTTGGCAGGAAAATACTCTTAGCAGTCGCTATCATGGGCCTAGGAATTACCATCGGATTCACCAACAATGCGTCCATTGCGGTAGCTGATGAAGCCGAAAAACGGGCCAAAGACCCACGCAACAAACATTTTATTGTGGGTGAGATAAAAAGCGGTTACGTCTATATGACGTCGCAGACCCGCGACATGCAGGATGACGATTTTGCTAACCCGGCTTTCGTTTGGGTCGATACCGGTGAAGAATTGTGGAACAAAGTTAATGGTACAGCGGGTAAATCCTGCGCGTCGTGCCATAAAAGTGCGGCTAAATCCATGAAAGGTGTCGCCAACACGTTCCCACGCTATGATCCAAAAACCAAAAGGATGATAGCGATGCAGGCTTATGTTAATCGGCATCTCGGCGAGAAAATGGGTGCAAAGAAGTGGAAATGGGAATCGGAACAAATGCTCGCGATGACGATCTATCTAAAACTGCAATCCCGCGGCATGCCGGTTAAAAGCATTATCAACGACCAAAATCGTGCAACTTTAGCGCCGTTCCTGGCCAAAGGTAAAAAATTCTTTGAACAGCGCCGCGGTCTGTTGGATATGTCGTGCAAACATTGCCACGAAGACTATGTCGGCAACATGGCACGCTCTAATGTTCTCAGCATGGGGATGCCGAACGGCTTTCCAACCTATCGATTACAGTGGCAGAAGCCGGGTTCCATTCATCGCCGGTTCTCAGGGTGCAATAAAAGCATTCGGGCCAAACCGTATAAACGCGGATCAGAAGAATACACCAATCTTGAATTCTATCTGATACACCGCTCGGCTGGACTTAAATGGGAAACCCCAGCAGTCCGTAACTAAAATGATAAGGAAAGGGGCGGTACTTAAAACGGGTGCCGCCATTTTTTTATCTACAATCTCGTATATAAAATTTGGGTGAATTTAAATCATGCTAACACGTCGGGATTTTCTTCAAGTAACGGCAGCAACAGCTGCGCTGATGAGCGGCGCACCGTTCTCAAAGGTCGCCGCCCAACAAAAAATCACCCAAGAAAAGTTGCTTGAGTTTTCGCCGGTCGGCCAAATTACCCTGCTTAATTTCGTCGACTGTCATGCCCAGTTGATGCCGCTTTATTTCCGCGAACCGTCGATGAATTTTGGGGTTGGTAATGTTCATGGCCTGCCGCCTCATATCACCGGCAAAGATTTCCTAAGACACTTTGGTCTTAAAGCCGGCTCGCCCGAGGCTTATGCCTTTACCAGTACCGATCATGTTGCGCTGAGCAATACCTATGGCCGGATTGGTGGCATGGCCCAAATGGCGACATTAATCAAAGCCATCCGCGCCGAACGCAGTAGTAATACATTGCTGGTCGATTGTGGTGACACCTGGCAGGGTTCTTATAGCTCGCTGCAAACCCGCGGTGAAGATATGGTGACAGTGATGAACGCCATGGGTGTTGATCTGATGACCGCTCATTGGGAATTTACCTATGGCACTGAGCGCGTCAAAGAGCTTATTGAGAAGCTCAATTTTCCGTTCCTTGCTGGTAATGTCACCGATACCGAATGGGAAGAACCGGTTTTCAAAGACGTCGCCTTTTTTGAGCGTGGCGGCGTAAAAATCGGCGTTATCGGTCAGGCTTTCCCTTATACGCCGATAGCTAACCCGCGCTACATGATCCCCAACTGGTCGTTTGGTATCCAAGAGGATAAAATGCGGGAAAGTATTAAAAAAGCCAAAGCTGGCGGCGCCGAACTGGTCGTGCTGGCGAGCCACAATGGCTTTGACGTGGACCGTAAACTTGCGTCCCGCGTTGACGGGATTGATGTCATTCTAACTGGCCACACTCATGATGCTATTCCAACCGCGATCAAAGTCAAAGACACAATTTTGATTGCTACGGGGTCGCACGGAAAGTTTCTCGGCCGCCTTGATCTTGAAGTGAAAAACAAAAAAGTCATCAACTTCCGCTACAAGCTTATGCCGGTTTTCTCGGACGCGATTAAACCGGACCCGGAAATTGCCGAAGTGATCCGCAAGGTCCGTGCGCTGTATGAAAAAACAGTGAATACTGTATTGGGTAAAACCGAAGGCCTTTTATATCGGCGCGGTAATTTCAACGGCACCTTTGACGATCTGATTAATCAGGCGATTATGGAAGAACGCGATACTCAAATTTCTCTGTCACCCGGTTTTCGCTGGGGTGCAACATTACTCCCGGGTCAAGATATTCGAGTCGAAGATCTCTTTTCCCAGACTTCTATCACCTATCCGGCGGTCTATCGCAACGAAATGACTGGTAAGTTTTTGAAAGAAATTCTCGAAGACGTTGGCGACAATTTGTTTAATCCAGACCCCTATTTCCAACAGGGCGGTGATATGGTGCGGGTTGGCGGCATGGGCTATCATTTCGATATCGGCCAGAAGATCGGCTCCCGCGTATCAAAGATGACACTACTTTCGACCGGCGAACCAATTGATCCCGCCAAAACCTATATTGTCGGCGGCTGGGCGTCGGTGAACGAGGCTACCAAAGGCCCGGCGATTTATGATCTGGTCAGCAATTACATCAAACGCAAAAAATCCGTTAAGATAGAACAAAATACCGCCGTCAAAGTAACCGGCATGTAGGATCGGCAATTAAGTGATGATAGAAATAACCTATTTTGGTGCTCTCGTTGCCGGATTATTGAGTTTCGCTTCTCCCTGCGTATTACCGTTGATCCCCGCCTATATCAGTTTTCTGGGCGGTGTGTCGCTTAGTCAACTCACCGAAGAAGATGGCGTGGATGTGGCGACACAAAAACGGGTTTTCTACGCAGCTATTGCCTTCGTATTGGGCTTTTCAACCGTCTTTATTGCACTCGGCGCATCAGCTACCGCCATTAGCGCCCTCATTGCTCAAAACTCGTTGCTTTTAGGGCAGATTGCCGGGGTAATCATTGTAATCTTCGGCTTGCATTTCATCGGTGTCTTCCGTATCGGTTTTTTAAACTTTGAAAAACGGTTTTATATTGAAAACAAACCTGCTGGTCTCGCCGGTTCCTACATCCTCGGCCTCGCCTTTGCCTTTGGCTGGACACCTTGCGTCGGACCGATCCTAGCATCTGTTTTGATGGTTGCAACCTCGGGAGATTCGATTGGTTATGGCATATCGCTATTAACCGTTTATGCCGCCGGGCTGGGCATCCCTTTCCTGGTAGCTGCTTTTGCCGTAAAGCCATTTATGAAATTTCTCAGCCGCTTTAAAAGCCAAATGCGGAAAATCGAACTTACCATCGGCGGGTTGCTCATCATCACCGGCATCGCCGTCTTTACCGGCGATCTCGCCGAAGCAGCAAATTGGCTGCTTGAGACGGTTCCAGTATTTACAAAATTCGGCTAGTCAATCAGCAGATCGTCCGCCCAGAGCAGTTTTTGGATGTCGTAACCTTTTTCGGCGAGCTTATCACCTTCAAGCCCAAGCCAACGCTGAAAGTTGGGTTCAGTTTTATACGCTTTAGCTTTGACATATTTGAACAAGAAGTAAAAATGAAACGGTTTGAAGTAGCCGGGTATCCGCATCACCTCTAAAGCATTACCACTTTTCTTGCTGATCGATTTGGAATCATCGGGAAAGAACTGAATGGTCGGGGTAAAACGCACGGCCCACTTTTGCGACAGTTTTTTTTCTATCGTCACTTCACCGTCAAAGTCGGTAACTTCTTTATCGCCCCATAAATTCATTTGAATAACGACAAAATTATCGGTGATAAATTTAACAATTTTTGGAATGCGGAAATTAACTTCATGGGTGCGTTTGCAATAAGGACAACCTTTTTGCTCCCAAATAAGCACCAAGCGTTTGCCGCTGGCTTTGGCCTCTTCCAGGTCTTCCTTGAGATCAAGGAAACTGTCATGGAACCATTTTTGCTCATGCAGGCCATCTTCGTTAACTACCGGTTTGGGCATCTTTTTACCCTTGGCTTCGACCGGCTGCGTAATGGTAAATAACACGAATACTAAAATTACCAACAGACTGATAAACTTAGACTTATTCACAGTTAATTCCTCCGCAACTTCCCGAGAAGCTTATTTTACAAAATTTTGTGTAAATTGTAATTATTAATTTAGTAAAACCTTAAATTCGGCCGAATATCTCACGGAAATGTGTTTTACCCCAGAGGTAAGTCTCGGCACCAAGTCTCTCACTGCGATTATTATAGGGTTTTGACCGCGGATCGAAGGCCCATTGCTTGCTGTTTTCATCAAAGCGGTAAAACGAGCGCGAAAGTATCGCTTCCCGCGGCTGAGTGTTGACCATCGAATAGCAAACGGATTCCGGCGTCACCCATTTCACCTCGCGCCCCTGTAAGCGCGTAGCGATAACTTTGGCAACATGCTTTGCTTCACTATTAGCAACACTAGCGCTTTTGGAAAACGGCATCGGGCGACAATCACCAGTGACATAAATTCGCTCATCGCCAACGAAATTGTAGTCAAATTGATCGATCCTAGCTTCTTTTTGCGGGCTCGTAGGATCGTTCAAGTCAAAGCGTTCTATCATGCGGGCAGCACGCGTGCGCGGATAAATCGCCCCGCCCTCAAACTTGATGTCATCAAAATCCGTTTTTATTGTTTTACTGAACGGATCAACGCCTTCAATCCCCGTCGAGTTCATGTACTCAATCCAGCCGCCGTATAGTTCTTCAAAAGCCGACAGAAAACCTTCGCCGTTGACTGCTGGTTCTTCCCGGGAATCGATCAGCACGACCTTGCCCTTTATGTTACGCTTTTTAAACAGAGCGGCAATCAAGCAGGCACGTTCATAGGGTGAGGCGGCACAGCGATAAATGCCTGGCGGTGCCGTGAGCACAAACACACCTTTTTTAAAGCTGGCGAGTTGCTTTGTAATCGATAATTGCTCATCAACAGAAACAAAACCAGCCGGGAACTTACTTTTTAGCTCGGTGATCGCATCCGGGTTTTTAACCCCGAACGAGCTGTAATCATATTCGACGCCGGGTGCCAGCACGAGACTGTCATAATCGATCCAGCCTTTGTTTGTCTCGATGCGGCGCCTGGATCGGTCAAGCTCTGTCATGTTCGCATTAAAATAGATATAGCCGCCGAGCTTGGCGGCATCTTCAAAACGGTACGTAAGTTGAGACTGCGGCATCAACCCGCCGATAAATAGATTACTCAGCGGCAAGGAGAAAAACAATGTCCGGCGTTCGACCAAAACTACATCAATTTTTGGATTTTCCGTTTTGAGATATTTGGCAATCGATAGCCCGGACCAGCCGCCGCCAACAATGACGATGCGAGCCCCCTTTGGGTCCGGCAGTTCTGCTTCGTGGTTGGCGGATATAGCTGGCATCGGCAAAGCAGATATAGCTGTTGCGCCAAGTAAGGCGCTAAATTCACGCCGAGAAAGTCCCGTCATTTATTGAATTTTCAATTTTTGTTCAGGCATAGTCAGAGTGTAATATATCCCGCCATTGGGGGGAAGAAAAACGACGGATAATAAAATTAATTTGAAATATTTCACTCAATGCCGAAGCCTAAAATTAGTTTGATTTGTAAATTTCAAATGGGTATCTTTAAGGAAATCGGAAAATAATAAAACCCCTGTCGACAGAAAGAATATAATATGAATATGGAACTAAATACCAAAGGCATGAACTGCCCAATACCAATCCTTAAAGCAAAAAAAGCAATGCAAGATATGGATGGGGGAGAAACCATCACTATTTATGCGACGGATGCGGGATCGGTTGCTGATTTCGGCGCCTTTTGCCGCACCGGTGGCCATGAATTGGTCGAAAGTTCTGAAGCTGACGGTGTTTTTACCTACGTCATTAAGAAAGCTTCTTAGTTGCCGCCTGACAAAGTTACTTATATTATTTCAATCCCCAATCGTCTTAGTCGCTTATGACGAAGATTGATCCTTGGTAAAATCGCGTTCACAGAACATATCGTAGAGCACGGAGATAAGCGGCCGAATGTCTTTTTCGGACAAGCTATAATTAATAACCGTGCCTTCCCGCCGCGTCTTCACCAGGCCTTCTTTTTTAAGCCAGGTGAGATGCTGAGAAAGATTAGCCGGCGAAACGCCGATACTTTCACTAAGCTCGCCCGCGGTCCACTCGTCGGCAATCAGGTGACATAAAACCAATATTCGGTTTCGATTGGCTATGGATTTCAAAAACGTCGCTGCTTTGTCGGCGTTGTTTTCCATAGCAAGTTGTTCAGCTTTTTCTTCCATAGTTTCCATTTTAGTTAATTAGATAATAATGTAAACTAACTTACATCAACGCGGCCAGATAAATTTACCATATGACCCATCCAGGGAGACATTATGAGTAAACGTTATACATCAAATTCGGAATACCTGGAAACTTTCTGGAAGATTTGCGAGGCACCTACTAATAAACTTAAATGGCTATTTGTTGCTGTAATCCTGCTCACATC
>CAJWIB010000155.1 GCA_913041095.1 uncultured Rhodospirillaceae bacterium
CCTACAAGCAGCACCAAAGCCCAAATTAGGCCGAGCGTTTTCGTTGCCGAAAAATCCTGCAAGGCACGGGCCAGCATCCAGCCACCAATAACAGCCGATGAAACGGCCAGTGCAATCGCCAAAGGATTACCGATTAGTATCAACGCCGGGTTAAAGACCCAAAGGAACGGTAACAGATAGGCAATTGCAGCAAGTTGGACGCCAACTAGACCAGTCCGCCACATATCCGATCCCGCCAAACCAGCAGCAACCATGCTGGCAACCGCAACCGGTGGCGTTAACATACTCAGCAGACCGAAATAAAACAGAAACAGATGCGCCGCCATGGGCACAATATTCATATCAATCAAAGCCGGCGCAACTACCGTTACCAGCACGATATAGACGGCGGCCGTTGGCATACCCATACCGAGGATAATTGCAATGAATGCCGTCAAGATCAGCATCACCAAAATCCCCATACTTTTGCCGAGAGCGGTGAGCAGAAGCGCTAACTGAAACGCCAGGCCAGTAGCGTTCAAGACTCCAATGACAACTCCGGCCGCACCGGCTATCAGAATCAACGGCACCAGATTTTCGCCACCGCCAAAAATAAAATCTGACAACTCACTCACACTCGGCAAGCGGCGGTTCTTAACCACCATTAACAACGCTAAGGCAATGCTGGCGAACATTGCCGACAATCCAGGATTAAAACCAAGCCAGAATAAATAGTACAGGAGAATACCAATCGGCAGTAGGAACAGCCAGCCCTTTAGAAACACTTGAAGCGATAAGGGCAGTTCGGATTTCGACAGACCGGACAGGCCGAACCGCGCCGCTATAGCATCGACCTGCAAGAACAGTACGAGGAAATAAAGCGCCGCTGGAATCAAGGCTGCCAACACAACATCCTGATATGGCACTTCTAAAAATTCAGCGATAATAAATGCCGTCGCGCCCATAATTGGTGGGGCAATTTGGCCACCATTAGAGGCCACTGCCTCAATAGCCGCGGCATACTTGGCTTGGAACCCAGCCTTTTTCATCAGCGGTATTGTGACAACGCCCGTGGACATAATATTGCCGACAGTGGAGCCTGAGATGGAGCCAAAGGCAGCAGAGGCGACGACAGCGACCTTAGCCGGTCCGCCCCGGCGATGGCCCATCCAGCCTAAAGCCAGATCATTAAAAAAGGCGGAACCACCACTGATTTCCAGCAACTTACCAAAGAGAATGAAGGCCAACACTAGTTGCGCCACGACGCGTAAAACTAATCCTGGTATGCCGTTATTATCAGCGTAGAGGTACAACACAACTTTGGTTGGCGGAAATACTTCGGCTTCAAATGGCGGTGGTAAAAGATCACCAAAAAAGGCGTAGACGATGATTATCCAAACGAGTCCGGCGATGATGCCGCCCGCAGCTTTGCGTAAGCCTTCCATCATTAAAATGATAGCAACCACGCCCGGCAACCACATATCAGGGGTGCGGTCGGCCATGCGCAGCATCCAGTTTTCAAAGTTCCAGGACATCCAAAACCAGCTGCTGATGGCCAAAATGCCGAGAATAATTTCGATGCTACCGGCTTTCTCGCCATATGGTTTTTGGATGAAAGCAGCGGCGATTGCCAGCCCTAGCAAAACAACGACCACCTGCTGGAACGTTAGCGCCATACCGAGCCGGTCCGGAACTGCAAAAATCCAACTGATACCGACCAGAGTAATCAAGCCGAGAACGGCTCGAGAGCAGAGATGGGTCACCCGTTGCATGGCGACCCATTCTCATCAAATGTCATGAACAAAGGCAGGCACCTGAACTTAACGGTTATCTCCGACCGGCGTCTTGTTTTTCATTAGCATCTGTCCACAAGCCCGCTTCTTTGTAGTATTTCATTGCACCCGGATGGAACGGGATGGGATTGTTGGACGGCACCAGTTTGTTTTGCTTTACACCCCGCAGTGGCGGATAGGATTTCTGCATGGCCTTCCACTGCG
The DNA here is from genome assembly GCA_913041095.1 of uncultured Rhodospirillaceae bacterium. Taxonomy (GTDB): domain Bacteria; phylum Pseudomonadota; class Alphaproteobacteria; order Rhodospirillales; family UBA2165; genus TMED23. The sequence continues at coordinate 1,977 of CAJWIB010000155.1, forward strand.
AATGAACCGCTTTTGCCATCGCGTAAGCATCGTCATTACTCACTGTCGTACCGGCATTGAGATAGGTATCAAAAGCCGCAATATGGGTAGGCTGACGCACGAACGGCATGCGTTTCGAAGGTTTCACCCGCATCGTATACAATCCAGCAATGCCTTTTTGCATGAAGGCATCATTGGCTTTTGGGCCCAGGTGCAATATCCGTAATCCGCCCGGCACCGCAGCATGGGCCTTCCGCATTTGTGGCATAGCCAAAGCCACCGTGGTAGCGTGGGCACGGCCTTCTATAACCATGTTGATGCCGGAAACGACGCCGCCGGAATCGATCGAGGTGACATCTTTTTCAGTCAACCCGGCAGTTGCCAGGATTGTCCGATTGGTCTGCGCCAGCGAGACGTTTGTTTTAAATTTAATGACAACTTTTTTGCCTTTGAGGTCAGCCACTGTTTTGATACCCGAGCTTTCCTTAACCATGTACATATAAGGCAGAATCCAAATACGCGCGATGGAGCGTACTTTCTTGGTGGCATTGCCTTTGTAGGCACCAAGGCCATTATAGGCGAGGCCGGAATCAAGACTGGAATTCAGGCCGAGGGTGATTTCCCCCTTCTCCATCAGTGGCAAATAGACCGACGAACCAGCATGGGGTTGTGCAGTCGAGCGGATTTTGAGCTGTTCCTGGAACAATTTTGCAAATCCGCCAGCCAGCAGAAAATAAGTGGAGCCGGCAGGGTTACTGCCGATGGTGATCGATTTCATTTTTGCTTCAGCAGATATGCCACCCAGTGTCATAAACGCGACAGCACCGCCCAGAACGACGGCGGTTGATAACAGTTTTTGATATTTCATAACGCTCTCCCTAGTTAAAAAAATCATAATCAGAGCGGGATTGAATAAACCCCGCTCTATTATGAGAAAGTATAGGTTAAGTTTCGAAAAGATGGCTAGACAAATATGTAGTTGGGTCGAACAAATCACTAATTCGTTCTACCATGCGATACGTATAAACAAAACGCTATGAAGCGCTGTCTTCCACGACGAAACGCGGGAAAACCCCTTCCGGTTTTGGCAGTTCGGTACCGGGTGCCAGACGTCCAGCTTCACCGAATGTGGAAAAATCACGTGCCTCTTCCGCTACCGCTACTTGATCCAGCATTTTGCCAGCAGCTTCGGGAACAAACGGCTGCGTCAGTAGCGCCAATTGCCGTATTGCCTCCGCTAATACATACAATATAGTCTTCATGCGATCCGGATCTTCTTTTTTAAGTATCCACGGCGCTTGGCGATCAATGTAACGATTGGCCGCCCGTATTTCGGTCCAGATTTTCTCCAAAGCAATGTGAAGCGCCTGCTCATCCAAAGCCTCGCGCACGACATCAAGCAAGCCATCAACGGCTGCTAGTAAGGTATTGTCGTCTTTCGTCAGATCACCTGGCTCCGGCACTCGCGCGCCGCAATTCTTGTTGATCATCGACAAAACACGCTGGGCCAGATTGCCAAAGTCATTGGCAAGCTCACCATTCATCCGCTGGATCATGGCAACGCGGGAAAAATCACCGTCATTGCCGAACGGCACTTCACGCAGGAGGAAATAGCGCACTTGATCTAACCCGTAAGTCGCGATCAGTTCCAAAGGATCAATGACATTGCCCAAGGATTTTGAAATTTTCTCACCTTCATTGGTCCACCAGCCATGGGCAAAGACGCGTTTGGGTGGCGCCAATCCAGCTGCCATCAGAAAAGCTGGCCAATAGACTGCATGAAAGCGCAAAATATCCTTGCCGACCATATGTACATCGGCGGGCCAGTATTTCTGATACTCGGCATGATCCGTGTCAGGGTATCCCACGGCAGTGATGTAATTGGTCAGCGCATCGAGCCAGACATACATAATGTGGGCGCCATCGTTGGGTACCGGCACGCCCCATTTAAACGAGGTGCGGGAAACCGACAAATCCTGCAAACCGCCCTCAACAAAGCTGGTCACTTCGTTGCGGCGGGTCAATGGCAGAATAAAGTCTGGATTGGCGTTATAAAAATCCATCAGGCGGTCTTGCCACTCAGACAGCTTAAAGAAATAGCTTGGTTCCTCGACCCATTCTACTTCGGCGCCGGAAGGGGCAATTTTCTTGCCGTCTGGACCGTCTTCTAGCTCTCCTTCACCGAAGAAAGCTTCATCGCGCACTGAATACCAGCCAGCATAGCTATCAAGATAGATATCACCGGCATCGATCAGACGCTGCCAAATATCCTGGCAGGAGATTTTGTGACGCTCTTCGGTGGTGCGGATGAAATCATCATTGGTAAAATTCATACTCACCGCCAGATCACGAAAGTTCTGTGATACTTTATCGGTGAAGGCTTGCGGATCCATACCGGCTTTCTCAGCAGATTTCTCTACCTTCTGGCCATGCTCGTCGGTGCCGGTTAGGAATTTTACATCATAACCATCAAGGTGTTTAAAGCGCGCCAAAACATCACAAGCCAGCGTCGTATAGGCGTGACCTATATGCGGCGCATCATTGACGTAGTAGATCGGTGTCGTGATGTAAAAAGGTTTTTGCTCTGGCATTTTATTTTACTTCTGGCTTTAATGTTTCGTGGCACCTTCGATCGATAGGAAGGTGTTTAAAATGACCTGCTTGCGATCCAAATTTAATCCTTTGGCCTGCTGAAACAGGCGGCCAGTGTTTTCCCATACCTCAATCCAGGGATCAAGGCTGCTGACAGCAGTTTGCTGCGTACCCGTCGCTGAACCGCGAATAATGTCAACCAGCCAGCGATTAATCAACTCGCATGCGCGCTCAAACAATTGGCCAGTCGTATCACGCGCTAGCTTGTCTCCTAATTTATGGAGCCGCGGGATATCCAATTGCGGCAGGGTTTCAAGAATACCGCTTATCTCGCGGTAAACCTCCAATCCTCCTTCATTTGCCAAATGCAGCGCCCGGCCGATACTGCCATCGGCAATTTGCGCGAGCTCGGCAACATCCTCGGGTAAAATATCAAGATCGTACTCCACCAACAAATCAGCAATTGTCCGCTCAGACAACGGCTTCAAGACCAAGCGGCGACAGCGTGAACGGATCGTTGGCAACAATCGGCCGGGGTTATGGCTCACCAGTAATAGCAACGCCCGCGCGGGCGGTTCTTCCAGAACTTTTAAAACCGCATTGGCAGCATTGGTGTTCATTTCGTCAGCACTATCAATAACAACGATACGCCAGCCGCCTTCGGCCGGTGTCATCGACAGGAACGAGGCAACCGCTCTCACTTCATCGACCGTGATTTCTTTTCTGAGCTTGCCGGTTTTTTCATCTTTGCTGCGCTGAATGTGCAAGAAATCTGCGTGGCCACCGGCAATGATCCTACGGCACACCGGATTCGCGAGATCAGTTGCCAGACTGATTAGATCGGCTTGTGGCAAGGCATCTCCGAATAGTCCGGGCCCGTCATCTACCGGCCCACCATGGGTCAGTACAAACCGGGCAATGCGATGAGCAAGGGTGGCTTTACCAATACCATTGGGGCCACAGATCAGCCAAGCATGCGGTAGCTTGCCGGAATTGAAGGCGGATAAAAAGCTGGTCTCAGCCTCAGATTGGCCCTGCAAAATTGAGTTGGCATTCGCGACAGGTAGACCATCTTCGAGTTCTTGATCACTCATCGGCAGCAAGCCTAAATCTTTTGAACACTAATTTTCTGACATTAGTTTGAATTTCTTCAATTGACTTGGTTGCATCAATCACCATACAGCGTTTTTTGTTTTTGCGGGCAATATCCAAAAAACCATCACGCAGCCGGGAGTGAAATTCTAATCCCATACGTTCGTAGCGATCTTCTTTTTGCTGTATCTTAATGGCTTTTTCATTAGCCCGCATATCAGCACGCGCCAATCCTTCTGCTGCCGGTAAATCAAGAATTATTGTTAGATCAGGCTGCTTATTACCGGCAATGAATTGATAGAAGCCGTGGATGGCTTTCTTGCTGACGCCATGGCCATAACCTTGATAAGCCATGGTCGAGTCAGCGTAGCGGTCGGTCAGCACCCACTGCCCCTTATTAAGCGCTGGTAAAATTACTTTGTTCAGGTGATCACGTCTGGCGGCGTAATGTAGAAGTGTTTCAGTCTGCGCATCCCAGCGATCTGTCTCTCCTTCAACCAATAATGTCCGTATCAACTCAGCGTCTGGTGAGCCGCCGGGTTCCCGGGTTTCCAAGACGTCAATGTCAGATTCTTGTAAAGCTATGGCGAGCAACTTTAATTGGGTGGATTTGCCGCCACCCTCACCACCTTCAAAGCTGATGAATTTACCTTTGTTTGATTTTTTTGCCGGTTGATCATTCAATCGGATTCACCCCACAGGACGTATTCTACTGCCGCACCGAGCCGGGAAAATACGCCGAGCTGGCCAATATCTGCTCCGGAAACGAGCGGAATTTTCATTGTCGGACGGCCCGGCAGCTCTACTTTTAGGGTCGCGAGAACATCACCTTTTTTGACCGGCGCCGGTGCCGGCGTTTCCATCGCCACTTTAACTTTCATCCCACGGCGTACTTTGCGGGACAGCGTTATAATTAAATCCCTTTCTATCAGCAGAGGTACTGAGCCATGCTCACCCATCCAGATTTGTACCTCGGTAACAGTTTCGCCCGCTTTG
>CAJWIB010000156.1 GCA_913041095.1 uncultured Rhodospirillaceae bacterium
GGAAGGTCGCACCGCTGTTATCGAGCTGGCGTCAAATCATTTTGGGCTGGAATCCCAGATTATTGATGGTGAAGTATTGGCGAATGAAAAACCCAAACATGTCGGCTTTGGTATTATTGAAGTCGTTTTATTGCGGGCGATGAATGAGGCGGTCAAAAAGCCCTATAAGATTGATGGTGATAAGGTTGACCACCACGTTGTTATTTCGGTGCAATTGCCGGAAGGTGTTTTAGAAATCGTCTCTAATCGCAAACGGTTGTTTAGTTCGACCACTTATGTGTTTGTGCTCTGGATGGTCGGCACGGCGATGATCTTGTTTGGAGTTGCAACGATATTCATGCGCAATCAAGTACGCCCCATCAGGCGTTTGGCGGCGGCGGCGGATAATTTTGGCAAAGGCCGTGATACCCCTCAATTTAAGCCGGAAGGTGCTACCGAAGTGCGCCAAGCTGCCTCGGCTTTTATCTCGATGCGGGATCGTATCCAGCGTCAGATCAGACAACGCACGGATATGCTTGCCGGCGTATCACATGATCTCAGGACGCCGCTTACTCGTATGAAACTGGTACTGGAAATGCAGGTGCACCAGGACAGCATTGAAGATATTAAAGAAGACATTGCCGAGATGGAGCATATGCTGGAAGCTTATTTGGCCTTTGCACGGGGCGAAGGGGATGAGGCGCCTAAAAATACAGATTTGACGGCCATGTTGGGAGAAGTGGTCGGCTTGGCGCGGCGCAAAGGGATGGCCGTCGATCTCCATACCGAAGGACAGATTGAAGTGCCAGTGAAGCCCAACGCCTTTAAACGCTGTGTTACCAATTTAGTTGAGAACGCTGAACGTTATGCGGATCATGTATCGGTGAGAGCCGGCCAGCGCGGCAAGGAGATAGAAATAACCATTGATGATGATGGGCCGGGCATTCCGGAAGAGTTCCGCGAAGATGCTTTTAGACCGTTTTACCGCTTAGAAGATTCGCGCAATCCGGAAACGGGCGGAGTCGGGCTCGGCCTGTCGATTGCCCGGGATGTCATCCGCGGTCATGGCGGAGACATTGCCTTGGGTGATTCTCCGTCCGGTGGTCTACGTGCCCGGCTTACCCTGCCGCTTTAGAATAATTTCCCGCCATTCGGCACATCGTGGCTGGGCGAGATCAGCACCACGTCTCCTGCTTTATCCGGGAACCCTAATACCAGACAATCCGACATAAACGGGCCAATTTGTTTGGCTGGGAAATTGACCACTGCAGCAACCTGTTTGCCGATCAGACTCGCCAGATCATAATAATGGGTGATCTGAGCAGATGATTTGCGTTCACCGATCTTCGCACCAAAATCGACCCAAATTTTAAAGGATGGATTGTGAGCTTCGGGGAATTCTTCAGCCCGGCTAATGGTGCCGACACGGATGTCGACCTTGCTGAAGTCTTTGTAATCTATTTTCATGGGAGCCTCTGCTTAGGCAGCTTTAGGTTGGTTGATTTTTTTTTGAACGCGGAAATATCTGCGCCAAGTTTTCGATTTTCGCCAAGCCATCGTCCAAAATCACCATGGTCTTAGCCATATCGGCGCTTTCGTCTTCCAGCCAGATCTTAAAACTGCGTAAATATACCGCTGCCAAAGCCCTGATTTTGATGCAGCCAAGCGGCGTTTTACTTCTGATCCCGAGTAAATTCAGCGCTGATCCCATACTTCGCATGACGGCGCCCAGGCCGCACAAGCTGGCCTTGGGATCAAAAGGTACAGTTTTCCGCAAAATTGCTTTGACGGCCTTTTTTTGCGGCTGTAAAGCATCAAATCGTGACATCAGAATGTCAAATAATTGATCACGCACAGATTCATTTTCTGAAGCGTCGCCGAAAGCCGCCGCTACTTGTTCATCGATTTGGCGGTTAAAGCCATCAAGGATGGCCAGTTTTGAGGCAAAATGCTGCTTAAGTTCTGAGGGCTTGAGTTTTACTGCTTCAGCAATGTCATCCAGCGAAATTTCCGGCCACGGGTGTGTCGTCGCCATTTTGAGCGTGGCGGCGATAATTTTGTCAGGTGTCGCTTTTTTTGGCTTCGCTTTACGCGCCATATCACAAATATCCATTCGAATTACTCCGAAAGTTGATAATATCGCTTATTGACGGGTTACGGAAGATTTTCACAAAAAAATTTTAATATTAGTAATTTTGCTATATGATAAACTTGGCGTTATTTGAAGGTTGATGGATGGCACTAGAAGACCGGAAAATGAGTAAAATATTCGCCTTTCTCGAAAAAGAGGAAGAACGCGAGCTTGCCGTGCGTGCCGGCCAAGGTGATAAAGAAGCCACCGACCGCCTGATCACCAGCCATTTCAATTATGTTGTAAAGCTCGCCAAAGGCTATCGCCGTTCGGGTGTGCCGATGCCGGATTTGATCCAAGAAGGTATGATTGGTCTCGCCCAAGCGGTGAAACGCTTCAACCCTGACAGAAACGTGCGTCTCTCGACCTATGCCATGTGGTGGATCAGAGCATCAATGCAGGATCATATTGTCAAATCCTGGTCAGTGGTTCGCCTGTCGACAACTTCCGCCCAGAAATCCTTGTTTTTGAATTTGCGACGCCTGACAGCGGATTTGATCGACGGTGCCGATGCGCTGAGCGATGATATCGTAAGCCGTTTGGCGGAACGCTTCGAGACTACGGCTTCTGATGTGCGTAATTTGGCACGCCGGGTGACGACTAAGGATCTATCACTGAACGTCCGCGTTTTCGAGGATAGTAATGAAAGCTGGCTGGATATGTTGGCCTCCGATGACTCGACGGCAGAAGAAGTATTGGCGGCTGAAGGTGAACGTTTGCAGCTAAGTGATATCATCGCCAAGGCGCTCGCCAATTTGCCTGACCGTGAACAATTTATTATCCACCATCGCTATTTTAGCGAGGCCAAACAAACTTTCGCGGCTATCGGAAAAGAACTCAATTTATCAAAAGATCGGGTACGCCAGCTTGAAGCGCGGGCTCTTAAAGCACTGCAAGATTTACTTGAGCCGGCGCTCCGTGGGCATCAATTGTTTCTGAAATAACTAGCTAACGGTAATTACCCTGCCAGTTTTTGGAGTGTTACGTCGCTGTAGCCAGGTTCTAGTTGCGAATGCCTGCGAATCAGGTGCCGGGAATCGGATTTGCAACGACTCGCAACAACTATCCTATTAACCAGCCAATTCTTTAGAACGCTCCACCGCTTTAGCGATAGCTTTGCTCATCAGCTCCTGCATACCGTTCTCGCCTATCAAAATTGAAAGAGCCGCTTCAGTGGTGCCGCCGGGGCTTGAGACATTTTTGCGTAACGTCTCGGCATCGCTGTCAGACTGAACCAGTAATTCGCCTGATCCCGCCACCGTATGGACAGCGAGAAGACTGGCTATTTCCGGACTTAGGCCAGCCTCAATACCGGCCTGGGTCATGGTTTCAGCAAGTAAGAAAACGTAAGCCGGGCCAGAGCCTGATACCGCCGTTACAGCATCAATAAGACTTTCATCATCGATCCAACTGGCGGCGCCAACTGCGTTTAGCAATTCAAGGCAAGTTGATTTAGCTGCCTCACTAACATTCGCGTTGCCGCAGGCGATGGATATTCCGCGCCTCACGGCAGCAGGGGTGTTTGGCATGATACGGATGATGGCCGCTTCACTGCTCAAGTTGGATTCAAAAAAGGCGATGGTCTTGCCAGCGGCGATGGAAATGAAGGTGGCGCTGCCAGCGTATTTTTTATAGGCCGGAACAACCTCATCCGCCATCTGCGGTTTGACGGCAAACAGCACAAAGTCAGGCTCAAAGTCGGCGCCAAGCTCGTCTGGCGCCGCATTAAACGTCACCCCTTGCTCGATGAATGGACCGGCAATGTCTTGCCACAGGTTTTCATTGGGTTCAATGGCATGGACATTGGTGCCTGGAATACCTTGATCGAGCCAGCCGCCGAGAAGCGCGCCACCCATCTTGCCGCAGCCAACGAGAAGTATCCTGGTATCCATTAAGCTTCGCCGATAGGCTCCAGAATTGAAGCCTCAATTGCCTCTGCCGGATCCTTGCCACCCCAAATGACATATTGGAAGGCAGGATAAAACTTTTCGCATTCGGTGATGGCCGTCTCTAACAAATCTTCCACCTGCTGAGGAGAAATACTGTCAGTACCCCGCAAAGGGAAGGCATGGCGATACATCGGCAATGCTTCATCCTGCCAGATGCAGAAATGCCCAAGCCACAATTTATCGTTCACCAAGGCGAGTAGATTATTAATCGTTTTCTGCTTAAGCTCCGGCACACGAATATCAAAAGCACACGTGAAGTGCATGGCGCAAAATTCATTCGACCAGGCAAAATGAAGCGAATAGTCGCACCATTTGCCACTATATTCAGCCGTCATTTCTTCTTCACGCATGCGGTTTAAACGCCATCCCTGGTTACTGACCACCTGCTCGACAACGTCGAGTGGTGGAGTTTCTGGATTATCTTTGAGATAATAATCGACCTGAGCCATGACAGGAGCCTCCGGCTTAAATGGCGTCACGGGTGAGGAAGTAAAAAAACCAGTTAAAACCAATATAACTAGATGTAGTGCATTACTCCCCCATGAGTACTATCAGTAGGTTGCCAGAAGCCGAGTCGGCGCGCAAGAGGGATATCGGCTAACAAGTGATTTTTTCTGTGGATAAGCGCGAAAGAGTAAATTAATCGGAGAAAATCTAACTCTTTTTGGCCTTGCCAGTAGTGCTGGACTTCTTCGGTGCGGCTTTTTTCCGTGAAGATTTAGTTTTTTGAGTGCCTAATTTTGCTTCCAGCTCAACGATTCTCTTTTCGAGTTTTTCCTGTTCATCGCGTGCCTTAGCGGCCATTGCCCTAGCAACCTCAAACTCTTCACGCGTAACCAAATTCATACCGTCGATAAAGCTCTCAACCCGGTTCCGCACCAGCTGCTCAACTTCCTCTTTCATACCCGCCACCGTGCCGGCAGCACTATTGGCAACTTTGGCGAGATCATCAAAAAAGCGATTACGTGTTTGCATGGTGCTATTCCTTAACCGTAGTCTCAAATGGGAGACTTTATATATAGGCCGCTTATATGCCCATCGCAACTTACCAGTAAACTTGCCTGGTTGACTCCGGCACCTTATAACACGGTCATGATTCTCGTGACCGGCGCCGCTGGCTTTATTGGCTCGAACTTTGTTGCCGCTCTTGCCCAGCGTGGCGAGCGGGAGATTGCCGTTTGTGATCGCCGTGGCGATGATGATCAGTGGCGTAATCTGGCCAAGTATGAATTGGCGGATATTATTGAACCCGAGGTTCTCCTGAATTATCTTGATGAGCACAAAGGCGAGATCGATAGAATCTTCCATATGGGGGCAATCTCATCGACCACCGAAACCGATGTCGATCTGATTATGGATACTAATTTCCGGTTGTCGCTCGATCTTTGGAATTGGTGTGTTGAGCATCAGGTGCCATTTATTTATGCATCCTCCGCGGCAACTTACGGCAATGGTGAAGCAGGTTTCGATGACGATGGTTCTTGTGATGGCTTGGCCAAACTGCAACCGCTGAATGCCTATGGCTGGAGCAAGCATTTGTTTGATCGCCGGGTGGCGCAGATGATTGCCGATGGCGCCAGGACCCCGCCGCAATGGGCTGGCTTGAAGTTCTTCAATGCCTATGGACCGAATGAATATCATAAAGGTGGTCAGATGAGCGTGGTGCCGCAAATCTACAAGCAAATTCAAGAAACCGGCAAAGCCCGGTTGTTTCAGTCGCATCATCCGGAATATAAAGATGGCGGCCAGATGCGGGATTTCATCTGGGTCGGCGATTGTGTCGATGTGATGTTGTGGCTCTACGAAAATCGCGGTGTTAGTGGCCTGTTTAATTGCGGCACCGGCAAAGCGCGGGCGTTTAAAGATTTAGCCGCAGCGGTTTTTGCGGCTTTGGACAAAGAGCCCAATATCGACTACATCCCGACGCCGGAAAATATTCGCAACAAATATCAGTATTTTACCGAAGCCAAGATGGCTCGCTTAAGGGCAGCTGGTTACAATGCTGGCTCGACCTCACTGGAAGATGGCGTCAAGCGCTATGTCCAGGATTACCTCTCGGCCGACGACCCATACTGTTAGGCAAAACCCGCCGCCATACAGGCTTGGCGCAATCTTTCCGTTTCGCTTTCAACAAAGGTCAGGGCTTCTGCCGGTGACGTGCTGGGATTTACCGTTGCCGCCTGCTCGGCTAGAACAGCAATAACATCGGGCTCGGTGCAGGCTTTATGTGCCGCGTTAAACAGTGCTTCCATAATGTCTTCCGGCACACCGGCAGGAGCAAACAATCCCATCCATGAGCCTGACCCAGTTGATGTCAGTCCCAGCTCTTTCATGGTCGGAACATAGGGGTAAACATTTGTACGTTCGGGGCAGATGGCGGCAATAGCAAAAACATCTTCGGCTTGGATGCTTTCCAGCAGGCGCGGGCCGGTGGTGATGGTCAAATCAATGTCACCATCCAAAATGGCTTCAATCGCGCCCTCAGAACCGCCTTTCGGTGGCACTTCGGTGAGGACAATGTCAGTTTCGCTGATAAAGGATTTGAATTCG
>CAJWIB010000157.1 GCA_913041095.1 uncultured Rhodospirillaceae bacterium
GCTTTTATATCAAAACGGATCAGTTATAGGGGGGCAGGACAACCGGGACCGGTGTTGCCCCGGGTGTGCCGGTGTTGAGCGCCGCCTCGCGGCCACCGAATTTTTCAATCAATGCGTTTTGATCTGTTTTGGCCTGGCGATCGGTCTTTTCAGGATCACAAATGTTTCTTAATTTTTTTTCATACTCTGCGATTACATTTGCATAGTCGGGGTCGCCTGCCAAATTAGTGGTTTCTTCCGGATCAGTCTTAAGATCAAACAACTCCGGCTCATAATCGACGTAATAATTAAACTTGTATTTTCCTTTGCGCAGCATAAAGGCGCCGGTCGGTGACGAGGCGGCATGGTATTCGCTAAAAACAATACGCTCAGGATCATCTTCTGAATTGGCTAACTCAAACCAGGATTCGCCGTCGAGATTTTGTTCCTCCGCCGTCAATTCTAATCCGACGCCATCCATGATCGTCTGGTAACTGTCGAGCAGCGAGGTTGTCGTGGTGCTTACTTTTCCCTCTGGGACGCCATCACCGGCAATAATCAAAGGTATGCTGGCACTTTCTTCGTAGAAGTTCGATTTGCCCCACATACCGCGGGCACCGACATTATCACCGTGGTCACTGGTATAAATAATCCGTGTGTCAGCGGTTAAACCAACTTCGTCCAGCGCCTCCAATACACGGCCAATCTGGTGATCGACAAAAGTACAAAGACCAAAATAGGCGGCGACAGCCTGTAATTTTTGTTCAGGTGACAAATTTCGATCCACTTGCGAGAAGTCATCCATGCGTTGCAGCCAGGGGTGACGCTGAATACCTTCTGCTGGATCAAGCTTGCGTGGCGGCAATTGATCCAAAGGATAGAGATTGTAAAACTCCTCCGGCACGACCAGCGGGAAATGCGGCGCAACAAAACCGAGATACAGCACCCAGGGTTTATCGTTATCCTCAGTGGCAGCCTCTTGTAACCAGCTGCAGGCTTCATCGACGATCAGTCGGTCATAGCGATTATAATTGGACTCACCAGGACCGATTTCATTGAGCATTTTGGCCGACCGTTCGTCCGGCAGCGGATCACGGATTGAACCCCAGACCTGGCCAATGCCGTCCATGACATGCATGGGGTGGTGTTGCTTGGAAAAACCCGTGTTTAAATCCTCATGGCGGTAATGCAGCTTGCCGATCGACTCAACCCGGTAGCCTTCGTCCTGCAGGCGATGACCCCAACCCTTTACTTCTCCATCATAGGGCAGCGCATTGTCCCAATATTTAGTTTCATGGGTATAGCGGCCTGTGGCAAAGGCAGCGCGGGCCGGAATGCAGATTGGTGAATTGGTATAATGGCTGGTAAAGTGGGTGCCGCGAGCAGCCAGCTTGTCTAGGTTCGGCGTTTTGACCTGTTCATGCCCATAACATCCCAGCATTTTCGGATTGTGCTCGTCCGACATGATGTAGAGAAGATTTTGTGGTTTCATTTAGTTAACCCAAATCCTTCTGATTGCGGGCAAAAAAGACGACAACAACGATCGAGAGCGCGATAAAGACAACAGAGATCGGACTGGCCAATAAAAACCAGGGATCAGACCCAGTGACGGCAAATGCCTGGCGCATGGCTTCTTCGAGATTATTAGCGAGGATGAAAGCGATTACGAACGGCAGTACGGAGATTTTCAACTTCCGCATAAGATAGCCGAGCAGGCCAAAGAACAACGTTATATAGATGGCAAACATAGAAGTTTGCTGCACGTATATGGCGGTCAGGGTCAGCAGCAAAACGATCGGCAATAGGCGCTGCTTTGGCACCCGCACCATCACACCCATCGAGCGCATAAAGACGCCGCCAAATGTCCAGTTGAGACCATTGGCAAAAATCATTGTTGTGAAGAGACCAAACGCATAGACCATCTCTTGGTTAATTTGGTCGGGAACCAGACTGAAAACTTGCGGGCCGGGATTAAAGCCGCCAATTGACTCGGTTGCTAGGATGATAAAGACGGCCGAGACGTTGCCGGGAATGCCAAGTGATAAAACGGGAATAAGGTTAGCTCCGGCCACTGCGCTATTGGCGGCTTCAGTGGCGGCAACGCCTTCGGGCGCTCCTTCACCGAAGGGAGTGTCACCTTTATAGACTTTGCGGCCGGTGGCATAGCCAAGCGTTGCCGCCAGCGTTGAGCCGATACCCGGAAGCGCGCCGATCATGGTGCCAATGCCGGCTGAAATACTAATAAACGGGAAGATGCGGCGGATATCACTGAAATGGAGTTTCTGATCGCCCTTCATTTTAATATTTGTGATGACCGACTTTTCACGCATCTCATGCCACATATCTTCGAGCGCCTTAAACACTTCGCCGATGATCAGCACGCCTAAGACGGCGCTGATCAACGGCAGACCTTCGGCCAGACCATCAGTGCCAAGCGATAGCCTTGGGTAGCCATCTTCGCCGGTGCCAATATAAGCAAAGAACATGCCGAGTAGGGCAGCGGCCATTCCCTTCCAGACATTGCGCCCGACGACGGCAGAGACGAAGGCTAGCGATAAAATAATCAGCGCTGCTTTTTCGGGAAAATCGAGAAATTTTTCGACCAGAATGGCCAGAAAAGGCGCGCAGGTGATGAGAACAATGTCCGAGAATGTATCGCCAGAGACAGATGAAAAATGGGCAATACGCAGGGCTTTGCCCGGTTTACCTTTTTTGGTTAAGGGATAGCCGTCCAAGGTCGTCATCAATGAATCTGGCGTGCCCGGTGTATTGAACAAAATCGCTGGTACCGCGCCGCCGACGGTCGAGCCTTTCATGATGCCAACGAGAAAACCCAAAACCGGCAGCAGCGCATCTGGTTCAAAGCCAAAAATTGAAATCAAAATCGGCAGGGAGATCGCCATGGCAAAGGGACCACCCAAGCCCGGCGTCGCACCGACGACAATACCACCCAGGAAGCCCAGCACCACCATCATGATTGTGGTCGAGAAGGGCAGTCCGGCGAGCGTGAATATGGGATCTGCTGTGAAGACCGCAACAACGCCCAGCCAAATATGATCAAGCACGCCCATCAGTGATCACCATTAGGCGGCAATAATAAATTTTCAAACGGTACATCGTAAAGAATAGTCAGGACCAAAACTGCTATGATGGACGCCCAGGCGGCGCTGGCAGAGAAGCGGTTTTCCACCACCCGGATTAGGCCAAAGACCATGAAGAAGCCTCCCAAAACGTAGCCCAAATATTTATAGGGAAATGCAGCTTTCAGATGCCGGTAAGTGCCAATCTCGCCGCCAAAGCTGTTAATGATATCGACGATCACAGGGCCAGTATAAACCATCAGCCCTAGCCCGAGACCAACAGCAATTGTCAGTCTGAGAAGAAAAGTAAAACTTTGTTTGTCCAGCCCTGCCTTTGCGGCATGCTTTTGTTGCCGGCCGCCAAAATAGGCCGTCACACCCATTAATATTGAAACCACCAGTAGCGCCGCGGCCACCATGGTCGGGGCCATTGCATCACCAATGGTCACCCGGCGGCGGAAAGTTTCGACCACGCCGGTCTCAATGTCGTTCGGAATCCAAATAAAAAGTGTTGCCGCAGCAGCGATAACGAGAAAAACAGCCAGGCCAACAGTCCATTTTTCATTTTGCATGGGAAAATAAAAGGGCCGGGTCCAAAAACCCAGCCCTCTATATTCTTAGTTCATGACTTTCATCAACATTTTTGATTCGGCGATATTGGCAGCAATCATATCGTCAAGTTTTTTGCCGGTGATAACTTCTGGTCCACCATAACGCTTGGAGACGAATTGCGAAGCCTTGGTGCTTTTGTCATTGATAATGCTGCCAATGCCATCGGCGAGGGCTTTGCGGGCATCAGCCGGCATACCGGCTGGTCCGACAAACAAGAACCTGGCAGCAATATCGTGCGGAATGCCGAGTTCCATCAAAGTCGGCGCATTTGGAGAAATGCGAATGCGTTCGGCCAAGCCGGAGGCGAGATTGACCATTTGCCCGGCCAAGACAGCTTTGGCTTGAATACCAGCACCGTAACCAAGATCAACATCACCGGCGGTGATGGCGTTCATGACTTTGCGGCCACCTCGCAGAATGACGGTATTAAATTTAACGCCAAATTTCTTCTCAATGAGAAAATTGATATCGGCGTGTTTCGGGCTCATGCCGGCAAATTTAAACACTTTGCCTTTTTTTGCCACAGCGATAACGTCTTTAAAGGTTTTCCAGCCTTTGCTGGTTTTAGCGACGATACCCATTTGTGAGCTGGTGGTGGTGGCAATATAGGTGAAATCACTCACTTTATAGCCGGCTTTCTTTTGCGCCAGCATGGCATAACCGAATGATTCAGTGACGGCCATGCCAATGCTCAAACCATCAGCCGGCATATTTTTAAGCTTGCGGGCCATGATACCGCCAGCCTTGCCTGGCATATTCTGCGGAATGATCTTCCAACCTTTACGTTTTTGGAGTTCCGACGCGATAAGGCGAGCTTGCGTATCAGTACCGCCACCGGCGGAAAAACCGATCAGGATTGTAATCGGACCTTTGGGTTTCCACTCTGCTTGCGCGGTTGTTGTGATCATAAATGCAGCAGCGGCAAAACCTGCAACTGTCAGCCATGTCGTTATTTTTGTTACCTTGGACATTATAAGTCTCCCTTGTTGATCGTTGAGTTTGTTTAGTTGTTGGAACAACCTTATCATTAATTTGTTAATTATTTAAAGATAAAAATTGGACTACTCCAGGCCTGGAAACCGTCTTCCGTGGTTACACATACCCACAACTGGTTGTCTCCTGATCCCGATAAATCGATTTCAATTTCACCGAAAAGCTCACGATGAGAGTTAACTTCCGGCAGGCGCATAACTTTAAGCCTTCTTTTCAAGCCACCGCAATCGAGAATCGTGTCGTTGATACCCATTTCAGATAAATTACATGTTAGCGAGCCGTGATTCGTTTCAATGGATAGTTCCACGTTTTCGTTGTTGTCGAGCCAGACATCAAAGCCACCATAATTACCGGTGGTGATGGCATCCCATTTAACGCCAGTATCGCCATCGACTTCAAGCAATCGCTCATGATTCCACGCATTGATTTTTTCCATGCGCTTGATCTTAGCATTTTTGAACGTCGCGTTACCGATCCAACTGGTATTACGGCTTCGGCCGCGATATTCAGCACCGCTCCAGATCACCCGGTAGCGCTTGCCAAGATCGTTCTTACTATAGCCCCGCAAAGTTTTAACGACATCAATGCCGTTGCGTATCTCAATACGTTCAATCGGCGTTGGTGATTTTGCCACGACTTTAAGAGTAACACTGGTATCATCGGTTTGTACAATGTCGCCCATCATAGCCGAGGTGCTGTCGGTGAATTTGGCTTCACCATAGACATTGGGATCGAGATCAAACAGCTTACCCCCGCCCTTAAACTCGGCCTCGACCGTTAAGTGGAGCCGGTTTCCGGTGGTGCCATAGTGATGGCGTTTTTTGAGACAATCAAAAATTCCATCCCGGCTTAGCTCATCGGCAAAAAAACAGGTGAGTCCGCCATAAGCACCAAACATCGAGGCCCCGGGATAACTGGCACCGGGGCGGCCTTTATGACCGTCACTGTTACAGACAACGCCGGAGCGGTGACCGAGTGGAAAGCCATCCGTCAACAGCCATTCAAAGGTGCCCCAGGCCGAGTGAATTTCCATGGCGGTTTCAATCTTTGCATCATGAGCAAATTCAATATCCGCATAGCGTCCACCGACATGGGCATAAGCCAGACAGTCTTCATCTTTAAGCGCTTCAAAGAGAAGGCGCGCATCGTTGGCATCGGTGTCGATGTCTGATTGATCCGGCAGCAGCGCATGGGAAGAGCGCCTGATCTGGCGGCCTTCTTCGCGGAAATAAATGTTGCGGTCGCCGCCAACCGAGGTATTGCCTGACCACTCATAGCCCGGGAAGGTGACAAAGCGGCCGTCGGCGTGATAGGCCGCAGTCAATTCGTTGAGGTATTTCCAAAACGCGTTGTTTACCTGGAAGTCGTTGGCTTGATGGCTGATGACATCGAGGAAAGCCAGATCACGGGCAAAGTCAAAATATTCCCGGGAATTGGTGATACCGATGGTTTCACCGCTTTGGCCATGCAAGTCTCCCCAATAGCCGCCAAAGGGACCGTCTTCGATGATCATGGGCCCGGCTTCACACAGCAAATTGTCATTCTCAGCATCAAAAACCTCTAGCCGCAATTCACCTTCTTCGGTGACCGATAAATTCTCGAACAACAGTGATTTCTGCCCCCGGTTGAAGGTTGCCGTGGCAGGCAGATTTTTCACCGGCAAGCTGGGCTCAATCCGCAACTTGGCTTCAACTTGATCAGACGGGTTGCCCCACTCATCTTCAGCTTTGATACCGAGCTGGAAAGTCTCATTGGGCCGCCGCAAGGTCGAGATGGCCGCCCGCCATTCCGCAGGCGATCCGGGCACAATCGAAATCGCCGGCTTGTCCAGGATCGGCACGTAGTGACCCACCGCGCAGGCATCGACCAGTAATTTAAATTCAAAGCCGCTTTCAACGAA
>CAJWIB010000158.1 GCA_913041095.1 uncultured Rhodospirillaceae bacterium
ACAGTGGATCGCCGGCAGGTTGAGGCGGTTTAAGTATCAAGCGCCTCTTAATCAGGGGGCCGCTATGGGTCAAAAGCTGCCGGAATTTTGACCAGCTATTTTCGACTGCTTTGCCCCCGATACCGGACATCAAATGATGCCAAGTAGCAGCTGTTGGACTTTGTTAACCGTTGCCACCTACTTTTGGTAAGTCGCAGGCTGCTGAATATGTGGTGCCTGCCATTGTGTGGGACGTCATTTGCTATTAACCGTAAAACCTGTGCCAACTGATACTAATACGCATTTTATAAAGTCAGACATCAAGCCGGCTGTTTTTATAGTTTCCCTAATAGAATAGCTAAACCATACGCCAAGAAATTCAGGCAATAAACGATAAGCTGCTAATCGACGTAAGGATTATTGCCTTTGCGCACAAGTAAGCGAATAGGCACACCGGGGATATCAAAATCTTCCCGGATGCCATTGATGAGATAGCGGCGATAGGCTTCCGGCAGGGCAGTGCCTTTGCTAGAGAACACCACAAACGTCGGGGGCCTGGTTTTGGCCTGGGTCATGTAGCGCAAGCGGATGCGCCGGCCGCTGGCCATTGGTGGCGGATGACGTTCGGTCATCATTTCCAGCCACTGGTTTAGCCGGCCTGTCGGTACGCGGCGATTCCAAATCTCGAAAGTTTCAAAAGCGGTGGGGATAAGTTTATCAGTCGCTTTACCGGTAAGCGCTGAAAGCGTGACGATTGGGATGCCACGTACTTGTGGCAGGGAAGTTTGTAAGCGGTCGTTTAAGTTTTGGCGGGCCTGCTTGTGATCTTTGACCGCATCCCATTTATTAATCGCGATGATCAGCACGCGGCCTTCTTCAATCACTTGGCGTGCAATTGTTAAATCTTGCTTCTCCAGTATAAACTGTCCGTCTAGCACCAAGACGACAATTTGGGCATATTGGATGGCGCGGTAGGACCCCATCGCTGAAAGGCTCTCAACCTTATCTTGTACTTTCGCTTTGCGCCGGAGGCCAGCGGTATCGATCAATTTTAAGCTTCGGCCATCCTGGTTCCATTCAACGGCAATCGAATCCCGGGTGATTCCAGCTTCCGGGCCAGTGAGGAGGCGGTCCTCGCCAATCAAACGATTAACCAGCGTTGATTTGCCGACATTTGGCCGCCCGACAATTACCATCTGGATAGGCCCGCTAAAGTCTTCATCCTCGACTTCGGAATCAGGGTCATAATCCTCTGATATCTTTTCATCTTGTTTGCCGATTGGTTCAGTGGCTCCAGTTTGCTCAGCGAACGGCAGCAGGGCTTGGAATAAACCAGCCATGCCTTCACCATGCTCAGCTGAAAAGGGCAGGGGATCACCTAATCCAAGGCCATAGGATTCATATAGCCCGAGCTCACCAGCCTTACCTTCACATTTGTTAGCTACCAAAATAACCGGAATTTCCTGCGTCCTGATCCATTGGGCAAAATGGTTATCCAGCGGCGTTATTCCGGCGCGTGCATCAATCAAAAATAAAGCGACATCAGCATCTTCAACCGCCCGGTCCGTTTGCTCACGCATACGAGCTTCCAAACTGTCATCATGGATATCTTCAAAGCCGGCTGTATCGATGATCTCGACATCAATGTCGCCGACGCACCCCTGTGCAAGGCGGCGGTCCCGGGTCACGCCAGGTGTATCATCGACGATCGCCAAGCGCTTTCCCGCTAAACGATTGAACAAGGTTGATTTGCCGACATTTGGTCTGCCGAGAATTGCTATTGTCAGGCTCATAGCCAGACCTTACGGTTGCTAGTGATTAACGATAAGCGACCAATTCCGCATCATCGGTCAAGAATAGCAAGGTATCTTGAACAACGATTGGGCTAATGGATACGCTATCCAGCATTTCTACTTTGCCTAAAACTTTTCCAGAATATGGCGAAACCGACAAGGCTTCACCTGACGAGCCAGCGACGATCAACCTGTCGCTGGCCAATATCGGACCGGTCCAGGTGATTTTTCCTTCGCGGTCTTCCGGGTCTTCCCATTCCGGTAGCGCCGTCACCCAATATATACGGCCATTGAGGCGGCCCAAGGCAAGCAGGTCAGTATTGTTGGATATGACAAAGAGGTAATCTCCAGCGATCCACGGGCTTTCAATACCACCAACCGGGCGTTCCCAGATGCGTCTGCCAGTACGCAAATTAATGGCTGCGAATTGACCGCTATTGCTAATCGCAAATACGATTCCATAATCAATAATAGGACGTCCGCGAATGGTGCCGAGAGCAGAGGAAATCGCGCCGCGTCTGGTACCAGCGAGCGAATCTGCCCACAGTTCTTGGCCGTTTTCCACTTTTAAGGCAAACAGTTCACCAGAAGAATAGGGGGCGATGACAACGCCACTATCGACAGCCGGGCTGCTACCGCCCAGGAGATTAATGGCTTCTTCAATACCTGAATGGCTCCAAAGAACTGCACCGGTTTCACCATTTAAAGCAAATAGTTTATTGGTAACGGTAACAGTAAAAACCCGGTTGCCACGTGCCGTTGGTGCAGAACGAACTGGGGCGCCAACATTGCGGCGCCAAAGAACTTTACCAGTTTTTGCCGCGACCGCAACAACCTGTCCAAACCCCGTGGTGGCAAAGACTTTGCCATTTTCATACGCCAGCCCGCCATTGACGTGGTCATCATCTTCTTCCTTTGGCGTCAATTCTACGCTCCAAATCTCGGCCCCATCCTTCAAATTGTAGGCGCTGACAATGGTTTCAGAATCCATCGAGAAGAGAGTGTTTCCAGCGACAATTGGCTGGGCCATAAGGCGTTCTTCATCATTGGTCCCGCGACCGACGCTAATACTCCAGCGTTCTTGAAGTGCTTTGCCAATGCGCATGTGATGCATGGCGTGATTGGCATAGCCGCCGGCTTGGGGCCAATCATTATTCGGTGTTGGCGCGGGCAGCACAATTTTGTGCCCAGCCGCAGAAGAATCCGGCTCAATTGAACGTTGCTGGGTCATTATCGAAATTCGTTTACCGGAAAGGGAGGGTGCTTTATTTTGGCCAAAATAATTATCACAACCGGTCAATACTATTGCTGCCAGGAAAAGCAGCGAATAAGAAACTATGGGTTTTAATTTCTGCGACATATTATCGTTTCCTGGGACCATTATTAGCGGTCTACTCCCCGCCCAGAATTGCTGTTAATTCGGCTGCCCTGGCGCGAATACCGGATGGCGCTGTCGCGTCGTCGGCAATTTCCTGGAACAGTTTCCGTGCCTTGTCCTTATTACCGGATTTTTGTGTGAGCAAGGCGGAAAGCTCTTTGGCACTGTGCCGCCACGGGCTTGTACCATTCATCAACCGTTCAAGACGATCCGTTAAGACAGCTGCATCACCGCCTTCTAAGCCATGCAGGGCGGCAATAACCAGCGCCATATCCCGAAATATTTCATCAATACTGCTGTCATCAGATAGCGCCAGATAGGCCGCGGATGCTGCCTTGCGGTCACCTTTTTTGGTTAGCACAGCAGCTTGATTAAAACGCGCTATAACCGCATAACCAGCGCTGCCGTCGGAGGCTAGCTTGTTCAGGATATTGGCGGCCGTATCAGGTTTATCACTGGCAATAGATTTGAGAGCGGAGGACAATAATTTACTGTCCTCTGATTTGCGGTTGAGATCGTATGCTTGCCAGCCCTTGACAGAGGCGACGCCGACAACCAAAGCGACGGCAGCGCCAATAACATAATTGCCGTACTTCTTCCAGAGATCGGCATATTTCTGCTGGCGCAGATCTTCATCAATCTCTTTGAATAAATTATCCTGTTCCGGATCACGATCCGCCATTAAAACACCTTTGCGGCATGAGTAAAAAAACCCGCCTCGATTAATAGATCGAGCCGATAATGTCAGGGTTTTACTTTAAAAGTTTCGCAATTTCCCAACAGATTATAGGAGGCATATAACCTGGAAAGCGTTACTAATCAACACTTTGTCTCGATACGTGGTGAGGGTGTTAAACTGACGGGTTAATGCACCATTTGGCTAAGCCGGCTGACCAGGTCGTGCAGCAAATGAGTTCGTCCAATCAATTTTTCTAGAACTGTGAGCAGATCAATATCGGTAATGTCCCGACGTTTGGTGAAGATGTCTTCATTGAGGTGCTTTTCGCCCTTCTTTTGCGCTTCATCGCTAGAAATCTCGCCATTATTTGCCGCTTTGTGCCACAATATCCATGTCATGACACTAGTTAGATGCGATACTAAACGGGAGGTTTCCGTGGTAATGAAAAAGTTATCAAAAGTGTCGCCGGATCGTCGAGATGTTCGAGGCAAC
This sequence comes from uncultured Rhodospirillaceae bacterium, assembly GCA_913041095.1. GTDB lineage: Bacteria > Pseudomonadota > Alphaproteobacteria > Rhodospirillales > UBA2165 > TMED23. The sequence continues at coordinate 4,322 of CAJWIB010000158.1, forward strand.
GAGAAGAGTGGACGAAGTCATAGCTATCATCTTCTGCGAATCGTCGTCCTCCTTATCCCAGACCTTGACGCCCAGCATACGCAGGAATAGCTCGACATAGAGACCGAGCGGATCAGGTCTGCCGCCAACATCTAAGCCATTGCCGACAAAATAACGATTAGCGAAGTTCGATTCATGCAGGCGCCGCATGATCGTCTTACTGCACTCTTTCATAGTGCAAACTCTCTTACTTAATCAGCAGGTTCCTCGGAAGGCTCTTGGGCGGTAATAATCTCACCGTTTAATTTGCAGGACGGCAAAACCAAATCGACCAACTGACTGGCCGTAAACTCTGGTACTTTAACCGTTTCCGGATCTTCTCCCGGATAGGCTTCAGCTCGCATAATCGTCCGCGTTTTACCCGGGTTAAATAAATTCGCTGTCACATTGGTTTTAAGAATTTCCTGGGCATAAGTCATGACCATCATATCTAAGGCTGCTTTGCTGGTGGCATAAATTCCCCAATAGGCACGATGAACCTGGGCGGCAAAAGAAGTCAGGAAAATTGCCCGCCCGGCATCCGACTGGCGCAGCAGGGGATCAAAACTTCGGATCAATCTCCAGTTTGCCGTGACATTGACCGCCAATGTTTGCTCCCAAATCTTTGGATCAATATGATTGATCGGCCCCATGGTACCAAGCATGCCGGCATTGGCGATCAGAATGTCGAGTTTGCCGTAGCGTTCAAAAATTGTAGCGCCCATTTCATCGATTTTGTCGTAATCGGTTAAATCCATTGGCACTAAGGTTGCTGTTCCTCCGGCAGCGCGGATTTCATCGTCGATTTCTTCAAGGCCGCCCTGAGTACGGGCGACCAATATGACATGAGCGCCTTCGGCGGTGAATATCTTGGCGGTGGCGGCGCCAATACCCCGAGACGCACCCGTAATGACAGCAATACGTCCTGCTAATTTACCAGCCGCGGTGTTCACTATTGATCCTGCTCGCTAAGAAGAGACAATTGGGCGGAGGCGGTGCCACCGTTTTGGTCGGTTAAGTCAATGGGATATTCACCGGAGAAGCAGGCGTCACAATAGTGCGGCGCATCGGGTTCCCGTTGATCCTCACCGACCGCACGATACAACCCATCCATTGAAATAAAGGAAAGAGTATCCGCATCAATGTGCTTGGCCATCGCTTCGACATCCAAACTAGACGCCAATAATTGCTCACGCTCCGGCGTATCAATACCGTAATAACAGGAATGGGTTGTCGGCGGGCTGGAAATGCGCATATGAACTTCTTTGGCGCCAGCTGCTCTCACCATTTCGACAATTTTTTCAGAAGTTGTGCCGCGCACAATCGAATCATCGACCAGCACAACTCGTTTGCCTTCAAGATAGCCGCGATTGGCGTTGTGCTTCAATTTGACGCCGAGATGTCTGATCTGGTCAGTTGGCTCAATAAAGGTTCGGCCAACGTAATGATTGCGGATTATGCCGAGCTCGAACGGCGTAGCTGACTGTTCGGCATAACCAATCGCCGCTGGTACGCCCGAATCTGGTACCGGAACAACGATATCGGCTTCGACATGGCTTTCGCGGGCAAGCTCGGCACCAATCTGTTTGCGGACTTGATAGACATTATAGCCTTCGACAATGCTGTCTGGCCTGGCAAAGTAGATATACTCAAAAATACATAGTCTTTTAGGTTCTTTGGTGAAAGGCTTGATACTGCGAATACCATCAGCATCAACGATCACGATCTCACCCGGATCAACATCACGAATATATTCAGCGCCGATAATGTCGAGCGCGCAGGTCTCGGAACACATTATATAGGAGCCATCAATGTGGCCCAGAACCAACGGCCTGACCCCCATCGGATCACGCACTCCGATCAAGGCATCTTTTGTTAGGGCCGTAAGCGAGTAGGCGCCTTCAACATGGCGCAAGGCATCAATCATGCGGTCGACAACGGTGGAAAATTGGCTGATCGCGATCAAGTGAACAATAATTTCGGTATCCATGGTCGATTGGAAAATACAGCCTCGGTCGACCAAGCGTTTGCGTAAGGTAAAAGCGTTGGTGAGGTTGCCGTTATGGCCAATGGCGAGGCCGCCAAATTCAAATTCGGCAAAGATCGGCTGAACATTGCGCAATATGGTATCGCCGGCGGTTGAATATCGATTGTGGCCGGTGGCGCTACTACCAGACAACCTGTTCATAACTTCCTGTGAGCCG
>CAJWIB010000159.1 GCA_913041095.1 uncultured Rhodospirillaceae bacterium
GTCACCTATTATAATACACGGAGGTACCATGAGAGCTTGAATAATCTGACACCTGAAGATGTCTATCTCGGACGGGGGACAAAGATCCTCGCAGAAAGACAGAAAATCAAATTTCAAACCCTGCCGTCTCGGCGGCGCTTGCATCGCATCGCCAAAGCCGCTTAAAATTAACCAAAGGAGCCGGACACTTTCTTATCGACAAAATTATATCGTTTAAATTTATCTGACGACGTACACTTCTGGAAAGCACTTTTGTGTCATAAATACCTCCCAGCTAAACTAGCTTTTATAACAAAAACAGCTCAATCATTGGAGGGAAGGACAAACAATGAATGAGAATGACCTTGTGGCATCGTTCTAGCAAGCTCGCATACCTTGCAGTATTTGTCGGTGTGTTGGGGCATTCATCGAGCGAGTTTATTTCCGTCCTCTCAGGGATAGACGGGCCGGAGCTTTCAGTATGGCGGTTCGTTCTTGGCGGTACCGGGCTTGTTGTTTTGGCCCTATTTTTTCCCGGTAGCCGTAATCTTATTGCTCCGTTCCGCACCTTTGGGCTACGCCTTATTATCCTATCGGCTCTTGGTGTAACAACCGCCTATCTGTTCTTTCATTGGTCGCTAAACTTTGCCTCTGTAGTTCAAGTGGCGACGGTGGTTACGACTATTCCAATATTCGTAGCGCTAGCTAACCTTATAATCAACCGCCAGCCGATTACGTTTGGCAAAACCATAAACGCAATCTGTGCCATTGTTGGCATTGTGCTCCTGATCACTGATGGTTATTTTACCCGCCTCACCGGTTCGGCAGGAAGCCTACTCGGTGTTTTTATGGCTATCGCCTGCGCTGCCGCTGTTGCTAGTTATTCTGTGATGGTGCGCCCAGTAATTACGGAGTTCGGCGCATTACGCATTACCGCCATTACCATGTTTATAGGGTCGATAGGATTATGGTTGGTGGTTGGTTTATTCTTTGATATCTGGGTTGAACCAGCGCGTCTTACAGAGCTTGAGATACAAAGCCTGGTAGCACTTGGTGCCATAGCGTTCTTCAACACAACGTTGACCCAATTCCTGTGGATTGGTGGACTGGCTGCTGTACCCGATATTACCAGGGGAAGTTATCTGTTCTTCCTTAAACCGGCAATCGCCAGCCTGCTTGCCGTGATGATACTCGACCAAGAGTTAACTTTAACGCAGCTACTCTCCATTGTCATTATCAGTTGTTCAGTATTCGCCGAAGTGCTGGCTGGGAAGCTAAGAGAGCTTGCGTTGGTGTTCCGCAATATCGATCCTCAATAACAAACTTGTCGCCATAAAAACACAGTATTCATGCTGAACAGAGACTGGTTCGCATTTGTCTGACAGCATCTGACGGCCGATAACAAATGCTATATTGATGAGCGCTTTACCTCGCTACTGGCGAGAGTACGGGATATCGAAGAGAACCACCGAAAAATTGACGTTATCTACCGCGAGCTCACCGATGACATCGAGGCCGTTAAAGTAAGTCAGAAACACAGTGCCGGCAAAGAGGAGCCCATCACCGCTTCGCTGAAACAAGTCGTCAAGCAAATTCATACTTTGGACTCGCAGCACAAAAAAGCGACCGGCACCAAAGGTTAAATATACTGGCACCTGCCCTTCATAGAAGTTTCAAAATCTATCCACATATTTATTTTCAATTTTTGTTTGATTCCCGACCAAGACCGGTTGCACCTGCCAGAATCGAGAGTTAGAGTTCGTCTTAGAAAGTGACGCATCGGAGAAGAGGTGCGGTGATTTTTGATAATGTATTATTGCCAATTTAGAGGCCCGCAAAAGGGTTCGGAGAGCGTCATATGGCAACCGCCGAAACAAATCGGACAAACAACCACAAACTAATCGCCTGGGTCGATGAGATGGCAGGCCTGACCAAACCGGACAACATTCAATGGTGCGATGGATCAAAGGAAGAATTTGACCGGCTCTGCGCCGAAATGGTTGAGGCTGGTTCGTTAACACCGCTTAATCCTGAAAAACGCCCAGGTTCTTTTCTGGCTAATTCTGATCCTGATGATGTCGCCCGGGTCGAAGACTGTACCTTTGTCTGCTCTAAAGATAAAAAAGATGCCGGCCCGACCAACAACTGGACCGATCCGGTCGAAATGAAAGCAACTATGAACGGCTTGTTCGACAGTTCCATGCAGGGCCGTACCATGTATGTCATTCCGTTCAGCATGGGCCCGCTGGGCTCACCAATTGCTCATATTGGCGTACAATTAACTGACAGCCCTTATGTGGCGGCCAGTATGCGGGTGATGACTCGGATGGGTCAGGCCGCGCTTGATGTGCTCGGTGATGAAGGTGATTTTGTACCTTGCATGCACTCGGTAGGCGCGCCTTTGGCGAACGGCGAAACTGATGTGCCATGGCCCAATAATAAGACCAAATACATCGTCCAATACCCAGAAGAACGCGCGATTTGGTCTTATGGCAGCGGCTATGGCGGCAATGCGCTATTGGGTAAAAAATGCTTCTCGCTCAGAATTGCTTCGGTGATGGCGCGGGATGAGGGCTGGCTCGCTGAGCATATGTTGATCCTTGGCCTCGAATCACCGGCGGGTGAAAAAACCTATGTCGCTGCCGCTTTCCCCAGTGCTTGCGGTAAAACCAATCTCGCCATGCTGATTCCACCGGAAGGCTTTGACGGCTGGAAAGTCCGCACCGTCGGCGACGATATTGCCTGGATTAAACCAGGAGATGATGGCCGGCTTTATGCGATCAATCCTGAAGCTGGTTATTTTGGCGTCGTGCCGGGCACGTCGAGCAAAACAAATCCCAGCGCCATGACAATGATGGAAAGCAACACTATCTTCACTAATGTTGCTCTGACCGATGATGGTGATGTCTGGTGGGAAGGCCACGATGATGACCCGCCTGAACATTTGATTGACTGGAAAGGCAATGACTGGACACCCGACAGCGACACCCCGGCAGCCCATCCCAACGCACGGTTTGCCTGCGCGACCAGCCAATGCCCAACAGCTGACCCTGCCTGGGATGATCCGGCCGGCGTGCCGATCAGCGCCTTTATTTTTGGTGGCCGCTTAAGCCACACTTTCCCGCTGGTCTATCAATCGCTCAATTGGGAGCACGGGGTTTTTATGGCAGCAACCATGGGCTCTGAAGCTACCGCAGCTGCTGTCAATCAAGCGTCCATTCGCCGCGATCCGATGGCGATGCTGCCGTTTTGCGGCTACAACATGGCTGATTATTGGTCACACTGGCTGAAGCTTGGCCAGACCCTCAAAAATCCACCAAAAATTTTCCGCGTCAATTGGTTCCGTAAAAATAAAGACGGTGGCTTTGCTTGGCCGGGCTTTGGCCAAAACATGCGGGTGCTGAATTGGATTGTCGATCGGGTGAACGGCAAAGAGGAAGCGGCGGAAAGCCCGTTTGGCTATATGCCGACCTATCAGGATATCAATTGGAACGGTCTCGATAATTTTGCCGCTGATACGTTTAGTAAAATTATGGATATCGACCGTGAGGCGGGCAAACAGGAAGTTGAAGAACTCAAAGGCTATTTTGAAATCTTTGAAGATCGTCTGCCGGAGGAAATGGAAGTTCAACGCCAAGCTTTTTCAGAACGGCTTGATGCCGCGCCGGAGGTTTGGCGCATCAGTGGATAAAAACAGTATCAGGGGGGAAATACCATGGCGCGTCATGCTCATCTCATTGGTAGTGTTGGGCTAGAGGACACCGAAACCGCCATTTCCACCGTTGCCGATGTATTGGGTGATAGTTGCACCCGAATACCTGACGGCGAAACCGGTGAGCGTGGCTATTGGATTCGGTGGCAAATATCAAACTTTGAAAATTGCGACGATCTTGAACTTAAACTGGTCACGCAAACGGTGTCTGGATTTAAAGATAAGCTGGAGCGGCCATTCTTTTGCATCAAAGATGGTGCTGATCCGGCGGCGATTGATCTTGGCGAGCTCGGCTATGCCGATGAGGCGATCGAATCTTATGCAATTTTCAAAGCTCTTAAAGCCAATGGGGAAATAGGCGCCGACGTCCGGTTTCAGGTTAGTATCCCTTCACCGATGGCGCTGGTGGTTGGTTTTATTATGCCGGATTCCCAACTAGGCATTGAGCCGGCAATCATTGCAGCGATGAAACGTGATCTGGCAAAACTGCAGGCGGTCATTCCAGCGGATGAACTCGCCATCCAATTTGATATTTGCTACGAAGTTATCGGTCACGAAGGTGCTGCCAATCTGCCTTACGAAGATACCTTGGGCGAATCGGTAAAACGCGCCGGTCATATGTGTGATGAAGTAGGCAGTGAAGTCGAACTTGGCATTCATTTGTGTTATGGCGATCCGGGGCACAAACATATTGTCGAGCCAAGTGATCTTGGCACGTCTGTCGCTTTTGCCAATGGCATTATCGATGCGGCTTCACGCAAGATAAATTTTATGCATATGGCAGTACCAAAAGACCGCAATGACGAGGCTTATTTTGCACCGCTCAATGGACTTTCAATGCCTGCGGAAACGCGGCTTATTCTTGGTCTGGTTCACCACACCGATGGCGTCGAGGGTGGAATGGCCCGCATTGCGACAGCGGAAAAATTTGTCAAAGATTTTGATATTGCCACCGAGTGCGGCTTTGGTCGACGTGAACCCACAACCATTCCGGCATTGTTGCAAATCCATAGGGAATTATGTGACTAAGCGGCTACGAGCGTTTTGTTAGAGCGCGTCTTTTTCCACTTCGCCCAATATCGATACCCGAGTAAAACCAGAATAACTGCCAAATACGTTGCCGGCCGTAAAAAATCAGCCCTTATCATCATAAAGAAATGAAACACGCCCAATAGCGCGATCGGATAAATCAGCATGTGTAACTTCTGCCAACGCTTGTTGCCAAGGCGTTTGATCATGCCTTTGGTCGAGGTAATCACCAGCGGCGCCAACAATATAACGTTGATAATACCGATGGTGATAAAATTGCGTTTGGTCACATCTTCGATGAACTCGTCCAAATCCAATTGCAAATTTAAACCGATATAGGCGCTGAGATGAAGGCAAACATAAAAGAAAGCAAAAAAGCCGATCATCCGCCGGTACGCTACCAGCTCACTTTTTTTTAGAATTTCCGCCAACGGCCGGACAGCAAGCGACAGGATGATAAAAATCAGCGCCCAATCACCAAGCTCCCGGTCGAGCTTTTGCACCGGATCGGCGGTCATATATTTGGTGCCAAGCGTGGTGTCTGAATAGAGTAAGAAAACCAGCCAGCCAAGCGGGATCAGGCACGCTATAAAAACCAGTGGCTTAAATATTTTCCGAGAATTTTTAACTGCCATATCGCCTCAAAAGAACTTGTTGAGGTCCATACCTTTATAAAGATGCGCCACTTCTTCGGCATAGCCGTTCATAAACTTGGTTTCGATCTTGGGCGTTAACAGCGCGCTCAGGCCACCTTCACCAGTGATGCGGCGTTCTTTCTTTTGGCTCCAGCGTGGGTGATCAACATTGGGGTTTACATTTGAGTAAAAGCCATACTCACTAGGCGCCTGGATGTTCCAGGTGGCCGGTGGTTCCTTTTCAACAAAGCTGATTTTGACAATCGACTTAATATACTTGAAGCCATATTTCCACGGCACGACGAGGCGGACCGGTGCGCCATTTTGTTTGGGCATGTGTACACCATAGACGCCAACCGCCAAAATCGTCAGCGGGTTCATGGCCTCATCCATCCGCAATCCTTCGACATAAGGCCACGGCAGTGCATTGCGCTCCTGATCGGGCATTTGTTTAGGATCAACCAGGGTCTCAAAAGCGACATACTTGGCTTTCGAGTTTGGCTCGAAGCGTTTGATGACATCAGCCAGCGGAACACCGACCCAGGGGATAACCATCGACCAGGCTTCTACACAGCGCAGCCGATAAATACGCTCCTCCAACTGGTGCGGTTTGATAATATCTTCAACACTAAACGTGCCGGTTTTGGCGGCATGACCGGTAATTTCGACCGACCAGGGTGATGGCTCTAGTGTCCGGGCATTGCGAAAGGGATCAGATTTTCCGGTGCCGAATTCATAGAAATTATTGTGGGTCGTCAGCCCTTCATAGGTCGTGAGTTTTTCGGCTTTGCCGAACGCCGATTTATTGACGTTGGAAAATTTTTTGCCATCATAGCCAGGCGCCGTGGTGGCCAGACTAGAATTAACGAAATTTGGCACGAGCGAAGCGCCACTGGCAATTGCCGCCGCTTGAATAAATTTGCGCCGATTTAAAAAAACGTCTTTGGGCGTAATTTCCGACGGTTTAACGTCCGACGTTTTTTTCCATTTAATCAACATATTAAATTCTCCATGGCACCATGGGTTGGCGATCAATATGGCCAATTACTCTACATCCTATAAATGCCTATTTTACGGCATTATTCCAACTTATTTGAACTATTCTAGATAAATATAGCGTACGGTTGAGGAAATTAATCCTGCTCTACCCGGTTGGCGGCTTCAGCTAACGCTTTTCCCGA
>CAJWIB010000160.1 GCA_913041095.1 uncultured Rhodospirillaceae bacterium
GATTGCCGAGCAATACCGGTACGAAGGCATTGCCCAGAGTTTTTATTACAGCTGGTCCAGGTAAAACAAAATTACTGTAAATGTAGTCAGTATAATTTTCCGGTATAGATTCATGTGCCCATTTTACTTGGAATATGAAATCGGGTGAACAAAATTAGACACCTAAGCCAGCCTTGATTAAAACCCTCTGCGTCTCTAAGGAAAGAGCAGGGGGAGACACAAAAGGTATGAGGTATGACAAAAGTCCTGATAGTTGACAATGAATTCGAAAAATATAAAAACCATTTGGAGCCAATTTTTCCAAATGTCGATTTTTCTTATGTAACCGATGGTGATGCGGCTGCGCCGCTGGTGCCGGAGACAGAGGTCATCATCTCAATCGGCCGCTGGTTGACCGCTGACATGGCGGCCGGCGCAAAAAAACTTAAATGGATGCAGTGCAACATCACTGGTACCGATCATTTGGATGTGAGTTTGGCCGGCCGGCCTGATGTTTTGCTCACCAATGGGCGTGGCATTCATGGGCCGCAAATGACCGAAACCACGCTACTCCACATGCTGGCCTTGTATCGCCAAGTTCGCCGCCTGACCAAGAATCAGGAAACTCACAATTTTGACCGGTTCTTACCAAAAGTATTGGATACACGCAAAATCGCGATACTGGGATTGGGCGCCATCGCCGAACATATGGCGCGGATGTTTAAAGCGCTGGGCATGACAATCTATGGTATTTCCCGCACTGACCGACCGGTTGAAGGGATCGATAAAATTTTCTCCCGCGACAATATGGCGGAAGCTATCGCTGATGTGGATTTTCTTGTCGTTCTGGTGCCGTATGGCGCGGATACCGACAAAATTGTCAACGCCGCAACATTTAAAGCAATGAAGCCATCAGCCTGTCTAATCAATGTCGCACGCGGTGGTGTGGTTGATGAAGAAGCGCTCATCAAAGCCTTAAACAATGGCGAGATTGCCGCCGCCGGTCTTGATGTTTTTGAAGTCGCGCCCCTGCCGGATGAAAGTCCTCTGTGGGATATGGACAATGTTTTCATGACGCCTTTTACTGGTGGCCGCAGTGATATGTATGCTGAGAGAATTCTAACGGTTATTGAGCCTAATCTGCGGGCCTATGTGGATGGCAAGCTCGATCAAATGATCAATGTTGTTGAAAAATAACAATTAATATTTAGGGGAGTAATATGATAAATCAAATGTCAGAACGGTTGAACAAACCAATTTCCACCAAAGAGTTAGAGCGCCGCTGGGCTGCCATTCGCGCCGCCATGGCCGAGCAGGGGATCGATGCTTTGTTGTTGCAGAACAATAATGATCATATGGGTGGCTATACCAAATACGTTACTGATATTCCGGCGACCAATGGCTATCCGATGACGGTTGTGTTCCCCCGTGATGACGCGATGAGCCAGATCAACCAGGGCTCCTTCGATATGGAGCACGATCTTGATGTCGATGGCGCTGACGGGATGCACCGCGGTGTTAAACGTTTGCTGACAACGCCGTCCTTTGCCTCGGCGCCTTACACCCGTGAATATGATCCGGCGCTCGCCTGCAAAGCTTTGGGGCCCTACAAGGACGGCACCATTGGTTTGGTCGGCACCTATCAATTGTCCTTCGCCATGGTTGATTATGTAAAGCGTCAGTTTCCCAATGCGACCTATGTGGAAGCTTCTGACTTGATGGACCAGATCAAAGTAATCAAAAGTGAAGAGGAGATCGAGTTTATTCAAGGCACGGCTGATCAACAGGTCAAGGCAATGGAAGCGGTCATCGCCGAAATCAAACCGGGCATGAAAGATTCCGATGTTGCTGCCGTGGCGCTCCACGTCGCCCACAATCTCGGCAGTGAGCAAGGGGTTTATCTCTGTCAGTCTTGGCAGATAGGCAACCCAACCGCCATTGGCCCCCGCCATAATCAGGACCGGGTGATCCAGGAAGGTGATAGCTTTAATATGCTGGTTGAAAATAACGGTGCCGGTGGTTTTTTCACCGAAGTTGGCCGCACGATCGTGTTGGGTGAAGCAACGCAAGAGCAGCATAATGAGTTGGCTTTCACACTGGAAGCTCAGCAATTCAGCCTCAATATGATGAAACCAGGGACGCCCTGTGCGGATATTTGGAATGCCTACAACACTTTCATGATTGAAAATGATCGGCCACCTGAATCCCGGCTCTATTGTCATGGTCAAGGTTATGAAATGGTTGAGCGCCCCTTGATCCGCAAAGATGAGACGATGAACATCGAAAAAAATATGAACATCGTCTGCCATCCCGGTTATACGCGCGGCGATGTTTATTCCTGGATTTGCGACAATTACATCATTGGCGATGACGGTCCGGGCGAAAGCATCCATAAAATGCCGCAAAAGATTTTCGAAGTGGGGTAAAGTAATATACGTCACGCAATCTGGGGTGGCATAATCTTGGTTCAAACTTACACTGGTATTTTAATAACCCGTGCGGTGGTGAGATTGAATATTTCTCCGATATGGACCAGGTGGATGAAAATTGGGCGACCCGTTATTGGGATAATCCGCCGGTGATCGATTTCTGGAAAGCGGAGGTTACGTCGTAAGCGGCTTGCACTATCGCCATTTGTCGAGCCAGCTTAGCCCGTCGAGAGTGCCGCCAACCGGCATATATTCCAAGGCTACCCATTTGTCATAGCCAATGCGATCGAGGGTATTGAGAAAGCTGTCATAATCCACTTCGCCGGTGCCGGGTTCATGTCGTCCCGGAACGTCGGCAATCTGAATGTTGCCGATAAAGCTAAGATATTTTTCGACCGTCTCCTCCATCCGCCCTTCAGTGTCATACATATGAAAAGCGTCATATTCCATGCCGAGATTAGGATGGTTGAGTTCTTCAATGACGGCCATGACTTCGGCAGTGGTGGTGAGCAGAGAGTTGGGCCGGTGTTCCGGATTAAGTGCTTCGATGATAACCGGGATGCCGAGATCGCTCATTTCATCCGCGGCAATCCGCATATTGTCTTTAAAGACGGTCAGGGCGTCTGCTTTGCTCACTCCTTCCGGTGGCGTGTAAGCCGGGACAACAAGAGCTGCCGGTTTAAGTGCGGCACAATATTTTTTTGCCGCCACCAGATTTTCTCGAAAGGCCTCCTCTTTGCCAGGCGCAGCAGCGACCAGCGGACCCATTTGAACCCCTTCACCAACGGCGATATTAACCACCGACCATAAAATGCCAGTGCGTTCGGTTTCGGCAACCAGGCTTTCAATTGGAATATCATAGACGAATAACAATTCAACAGCCGCAAAGCCGGCATCCTGGGCAGCTTGAATGCGCGCCACCGGGGCTTCAATTTCGTTAAACATCATACCGATATTGGCGGAAAATTTGAGCATGGATATTCTCTCTGGCTAGCGGACGTAAAGTTAGATTAGTATGATCCTGGAAACACCCAAAAAACAAACAGGAATTAAAAAATGAAAAAAGAAATTGTCGAGGTTCCCGGATTTGAAATGCCAAAATTGCCGGACGGTAAGCCACTGGTTCCGCTTTCGCCAGCAACAAAAGCTGGGAGTTTTGTGTATGTCTCAGGATTGCCGCCGTTAAATCCGGATACCGGTGAAATGGTTACAGGTGATATTCAAGTTCAAACCCGGCAGTCATTGGAAAACGTTAAACGCGTGCTTGAGGCTGCAGGTAGCTCAATTGAAAATGTCTTGAAGGTGCATGTATATTGCTCGAACTCAGGATATTTTACTCAAGTGAACGAAGTTTATCGGGAATATTTTAACGAAAATGCCCCCGCTCGTACTTTTATTACAGTCGGTTCCTGGATGATGCCGTTTGATATAGAGATCGACTGCATTGCCGTTGAAAATTCTGAATAATGGAAAAAAATTAAAAAAATATAATTAATTACTTTTTTTAATGACTTTAATTTCATTTTATGGAATTATTGGAGCAGTTGATCTTTCAGCGAAAGAATAGACTGTGGCCAAATCATCTTCAAGCGACGGCGGTGTTCAAAGCATTAATCGGGCGGCGGCAGTGCTGCGTGCGGTTGGTGCCGCGGGCATTGAGGGTGCGCGCTTAAAAGATATCTCCGAAGAAACCGGACTTTTGCCACCAACGGTCCATCGCTTGTGTAAGGCGATGTTGAAGGAAGGTTGGCTTCGTCAACCTGAAGGCCAACGGCGCTATTTTTTAGGTGTTACTCAGCCGACCCCCGCTAATTTGGCAACCGAACGTAATCTGCTCATTCAAAGCGGCCGGACCGCAGTACGATACTTGGCAGAAAAAACCGGTGATACAACCTATCTATTTATACGGATTGGCTTGGATGTTTTATGTGTCGAACGATGCACCGGTAATTTTGCCATTAAAGCTCTGGCGGTTGACGTTGGCGATTGGCGGCCGATGGGTCTAGGTGCGGGAGGTCTCGCTGCACTTGCCGGTCTGCAGGACAAAGAGCGTGAAAATGTCATGAAGTTGCTGCTGCTTCATCGCCCGGAAGTAAAAAAACTTGGCCGCGATTGGCTTGAGGAACAGGTAAATCTCACCCGGGCCAATGCTTATTCAGTAGCGCAATATACCGGCTTGGTGAACGGCGTTACCGGTATCGCGGCGCCGATCATGTGGGCGGGTGGTATTTCCTTTGGTGCACTCAGTGTTGCCGCCATTGATGAACGGCTACCGGAAGGTCGCCGCGAAGAAATTGCTGAAATTTTGAAATATTCTTGCACCAATATTCATCAATTGCCGCAAGCGCCAAATCCCCGCGAAGGATTTGCGATGGTGGGTGAACAAGTTTAAAGGGAGAAATAAATGACGACCTCAAATAAGACTCAAGCAACTCGCGGTGAGTACCCGGAACATTACTATCCAGATACCGAAGAGCTTGGTGAAAACGAAATGCGCATCGTGGCGCTTGGCACTGGGCGGCCGTTTCTCCGGCGTTCGCAAGCCAACGCTTCTTGGCTAATTGAGCTCGGTAATGGCGATAAGTTTGTATTTGATTATGGCTTTGGCTCTCAGATGAACTTCACGGCACTTGAGATGCCCTACAGCGATGTTAATGCCTGGTTCGCAACCCACCTGCATACCGATCACGTTGGTGATTTTGGCCAAATATGGGTCGGTTCCTGGGCCGGTGGCAGGCTGGAGCCGCTGGAAATGTACGGGCCATCAGGACCGGAACCAAAATATAGCTTTAAGCATTTTGCCGAAAAACAAATGGAATCTTATGCCTGGGATACCGACACCCGCGTCGGCGCACTGCCGGCGATCGGTGCGGAGATAAATATCCACCAATTTGATTATTCTAAATCCCATGTCGTTTATGATCAAAACGGAGTGCAGATTACCAGTTTTCCGGCCGTGCATCTCTATGATGGTGCGGTAAGCCTACGGCTCGATTGGAATGGGCTGTCGTTTGTTTATTCCGGCGATACGACGCCAAGCCAGATTTTCATCGATAATGCAAAGGGTGCTGATGTGGTGGTCCACGAAACCTTTAATACCATTGAGCAATTGATGGATCGTTCCGGCTACGACGAACGGACAGCGCGGGCAATTGGCACTTATATTCATTCCGCTCCGCAAGAAGCGGCCGTGGTCTTGAAGGAAGTTGACCCCCGCCTGGCTATAATCTTCCATTTCTTTAATGACTTTGATACAGCACCTGAAATACAAGCCAAGGTACGGGAGCACTATCAGGGGCCACTTGCCATGGCGACGGACTTTATGGTGGTGAACGTAACTAAAGATGAGATTGTCACACGTATGGCCGAGGTCTCAGAACATGTTTGGCCCAACAAGAAAAAACATGCTGGATTTGGTAAAGCGGAACGAAAACCAATGATGCAATTATCGGATTGGCTAAAAAAAGCGCAGCTGTTTCCCAAATTCCCTTCGGACCGGGGATTAGTCAACGAAGACGAACTTTAAAAGTTAGTAAGGTTGTCCCAAAGCATCATTTAGAAATTTCATCAGCGGTGAGGCGGCTTTAAAAGTTTGCGCCACCTCATCGACGAAGTTTTTTGAACGCGCCGAAGAAGGCTTGGTGCGGCGCATGGCGAAATAAGATTGGCGTTTGAGATCGTCAATGTATTTGTTCTTGGGGTCGAATCCTTTCGGTGGCCTTACCAAGCCGTCACCGGCAACACCGCCGAAGGTGTCTTTCAGCCGCTTATTGGAAGTTACTTTTTTCCAGTCATCTGGCCGCTCGGCAATTCGCTCACGGACGAGTTTAAGTTTATCCGATGGCGGTTTCCAAATGCCGCCGCCAAAAATAATCTCGTCGGTGGCGATATGGACGTAAAAGCCCGGCGCGTGTGCATCCTTGCCGGCGTTGTGGCGGAACTGGCAGGCGGCATGATCTTTGTAAGGGCGCTTGTCCTTGGCAAACCGCACATCCTTATAAATGCGAAACATCGAGCCACCATGGCGTTTCGGATTGGCAATGTAATGCGGCGATACTTTTTCGAGATGTGGAGCAATGGCGATGATGAACTCTACCATTTCGTTCTGCACGATGTCGGTG